>CABVAP010000085.1 GCA_902496345.1 uncultured Eubacteriales bacterium | reverse complement strand
TTAAAAAAAGCTCTAAATATGTGCTAAAAATCAGTTATTATTTATAAGTTAGTGCATATGGGGCGTTGCCCCACTACCCCACCCGCTTTCTTGTAAGAAAGCGGGGCAAAGAACTTTTGTCGGAAACTACGTTTCCTTTCGTGTTGTCGACTAAAGGTGGTAGAAATAAAATTTTTGCAAAATCTTTATTTTTGTCTACCCCAAGGTCTTAATATTAACACATAAAAAAAATTTCTCTAAGGTTTGTAACCCTAGAGAAATTTTTAAACTTACTAAAAGTTTGCCCCATTACCCCACCTACTTTCAACACTTTTATCACTTTCAGTAAAGACAAAAAATCTATCGAAAATTTTGTTTTTGCCTAGCTTTTTTCAATGGGCATCGGAAAGAATTCCGATAGGCATAAGACATTGGTTATAAGCTTGCACAAGTAAAAACAAAAACGGTTCAATTTTGTTTTTACGCAAGCGAATGTGCCGTTGCCTACTTTTGCGTAGCAAAAGTGCTGAAAGCTAGTGGGGGATTGGGGCAACGCCCCAAGGTCTTACTTATTAAGCTAAGATACCTTTGATGTATTCAGCAATTGCATCATCTTTGCAATTTGCAAAAAAGTATTCTTGGAATTTTGCACCGCTTACAGTTTCTTTAAGGAAAGTCTGGTCGATTTCTTTAAGGATAGTCAACATATCTTTGTGAGTAATTTCCTTAACTTGGTCAAGAATTTTTTTGTTAGCCTGTTCAGGAACAACTCTTTCTTTAGGATAACCCTGTCCTCTTTCACCAGTGAAAATTTTTTCAAATATGTATTGAAGATTAAGTTCAGCACCCCAACCAAAACCTTTAGCAAAAGGTAAAGCGATAGAGTTACCGTCATTAATCTGACCAAACATATAAGCGTCAGAAGGGTCAACAATGTGTCCGCATAATACTTTAGGGAAAGCGTTGCAAGCAAGCATAGCACCCTCACCAGTACCACAACCAGTGATAACAAAGTCAGCAGCACCAGAGTTGATTAAAATAGCAGTAAGAAGACCAGCTTTAACGTAAGTAAGTTGAACTTCGTCATCAGCAGTGTACATACCATAATTGTAAACTTCGTGACCCATAGGTTCAACAACACCTTTTAAAGTGTTAAAAATAAGTTCATTTTTGCCAGCCTGGCTATTTTCATTAATTAAAGCAATTTTCATTTTAAAATCCTCCATAAATTTATTAATAGAACCATAGGCATAACAGGAATAGTATGTCTATGGTTTTACTTTTATAGTTTTAGTATAAATTAAAATTCAATTTTCTTAAGTAAGAAGTCTTTAAGTTCAGAGATTTTAACTCTTTCTTGTTCCATAGTATCTCTATCACGGATAGTAACAGACTGGTCTTCTTGAGAGTCAAAATCATAAGTGATACAGAAAGGAGTACCGATTTCGTCTTGACGTCTGTATCTTTTACCGATACTTGATGCATCATCAAATTCACAATTGAAATACTTAGAAAGTTCTTCATAAACTTTCATAGCGTCATCAGACAATTTTTTAGAAAGAGGAAGAATAGCAGCTTTAACAGGAGCTAATGCAGGGTGGAAGTGTAAAACAGTTCTAACATCTCCGCCCTCAAGTTCTTCTTCGTCATAAGCTTCACAAAGGAAAGCAAGGGTAACTCTGTCAGCACCTAAGGAAGGTTCAATACAGTAAGGGATATATTTTTCGTTTGTAGTCTGGTCAAAATAGTCAAGAGTTTCGCCGGAATGTTCAGAATGTTGAGTAAGGTCGTAATCAGTTCTTGACGCAATACCCCAGAGTTCGCCTTTTCCAAATGGGAACATATATTCAATATCAGTAGTAGCGTTGCTGTAATGAGCAAGTTCTTCTTTTTCGTGGTCTCTCATAACGATATTTTCATCTTTAATATTAAGACTCTTTAAGAAGTTTACACAATATTTTTTCCAGTATTCAAACCACTCAATTTCAGTACCAGGTTTACAGAAAAATTCAAGTTCCATTTGTTCAAATTCTCTTGTTCTAAAAGTGAAGTTACCAGGAGTAATTTCGTTTCTAAAAGATTTACCGATTTGAGCAATACCGAAAGGAATTTTTTTACGGCTGGTTCTTTGAACATTTTTAAAGTTTACGAATATACCCTGTGCAGTTTCTGGACGAAGATAAACAACATTTTTACTGTCTTCTGTAACACCAGCGTGAGTTTTAAACATAAGGTTAAATTGTCTAATTTCAGTAAAGTTGTGTTCGCCACAGCTTGGGCAAGGAATATTATTTTCTTTGATATAATTTTCCATTTTTTCATTAGACCAACCGTCAGGGTTTTCGTCAATACCTTGTTCTTTCATATAGTCTTCAATTATTTTGTCAGCTCTAAAACGTTCGTGGCACTCTTTACAGTCCATAAGAGGGTCGTTAAAACCACCAACGTGACCAGAAGCAACCCAAACTTCAGGGTTCATAAGTATAGCACAGTCAACCCCAACGTTGTAAGGGCTTTCCTGAACAAATTTTTTCCACCAAGCTTTTTTAACGTTGTTTTTAAGCTCCACACCTAAAGGGCCATAATCCCAAGTGTTAGCAAGTCCGCCATAGATTTCAGAACCTGCATAAACAAAACCTCTTGCTTTAGAGAGAGCAACAACTTTATCCATACTTTTTTCCATTTTTGTAACCTCCAAGAATATAGTTATATGTAAATGAGCATTGTATAAACTGCCCAAATAAATGGCAAAATTTTAATAATATCCCAAATTGCACAATTCTTTTTCAGCAAAGCTAAAATATTTGTCATCACAAACAATTATATGGTCGATTAATTTAATGCCGACCATCTCAAGAGCATCTTTTATTTTAGTAGTAGCTTGAACATCAGGGGAAGACGGTTTCGCCGTACCACCTGGGTGATTATGCCCAATTATAACAAAAGACGCTTGATATAGTAAAGAAATTTCAACAATTCGGTCAACATAAACAAAGGCTTGACGAACGTTTCCCTCACTTACGTTAAACTCTTTTATAAGATGTTTGTTTGTGTCAAGACAAAGCATATAAAAACTTTCAGTACCTCTGCCAAGTAATAAAGATTGAAAATATTTATAAGCGACCTTTGGTGAATTTATAATTTCATTTCTTTCCCACTTGCTTTGAAGATACTTTTTAAGTATATGTGGAATCATACTGATTAAGACGGCAGTATTTTCTGATACTTTACCTCTTTTCTGAATATCTTGAGGTTTTGCATCAAGTAGTGCGTGAAAAGAGCCATATTCGTCCAAAAGTCTGTGAGCAAGTTCATTTGTGTCCTGTTGTCTTATGGAATAAAACAAAATCATTTCAAGTATTTGGTGATACTCAAAATTTTCAAAAGAACCGTCATTAATAAATCTATTTTTAACTCTACCTCTGTGACCAGCGTGTACGTTCTTTTTTTCCGTTTTTGCCTTTTCACTTTTGGTAGATATATTTTTGTCTTTATTAGTAGGCATAATTATAACCTCAAATATTCAAAATAAAATTTTTATAGTAATCAAATTCATTGTTATATATTTTTTGGAGCAAGTTATCAACAGTTGTCAAGGCTTTTTTAACAAGGTTGTCATCGATAAGACCTTTTTCAAGGGCTTCCGAAACCTCGCCCATATCAACAACTTTAACAAATCCATTTTCGTATACAATAACATCTATAAGCAAATCATTAAAAACCCAAGTATTCTCTTTTTCATCATATTCCCAGTCTATAATATCACAGTACCAGTATAAGATATTTTCGTCATCATCAATAAATTTACTTACTTTAATGTTATCATTAAGGAAATAACAAGATGCACCGTGAGAAAAATCCTTTCTCTTTTTAAGTACATTCCATTTTGTAATAATATGGTCTTTTGTCATTTCGATAATATGGTCATCTTTTAAAAGAACCTTTTCATCTGGTATAAAACGTCGTCTATACATTTTAACGGTATTTTCAGTCATTGTCAAATCTTCCTTCATAAAAATGGTTTAAAAACTCACATATAATAATAATAACTAAAATTGCTCTATTTTTCAAGTATTAAATTGAAATATTTATAAAAAGAGAGCTACCACCTAAAAAAGGTAGCAACTCTCTAATAACTAACTATTATTTTCCTGTTGCAGAAGAAACATCACCAAAGAACCAATCGTCAGGGTTTACGTCTGAGAAATTAGCTTTTGAATCGTCAGAAGATGAACTTCTGCCCATAACTCTGTTCATAAGAACAGTAACTTCGGCTCTGGTAATATTTGCATTTGGTTTAAATGTTCCGTCAGAATATCCATTTACCCAACCTTGAGCATTAGCGATAGCAATAGCATTTTCTGCCCAAGAACCTTTTGTATCGCTGAAGAAACTTGTATACTCACCAGATAAACCAATAGCTTTTACAACAAGAGCAACCATTTCTGCTCTAGTGATATTTGCGTTTGGTTTAAATGTTCCGTCAGAATATCCGTTTATTATGCCTTTTTGAGTAAGGTTACTTACATATTTAAAGTACCAATCAGAGGCATTTACATCAGTAAACTTAGAACTATTTTCAACGTTTGAAGACTGTTCTTTCAAAAGGTTATTTATAATAACAGATGCCTCTGCTCTTGTAAGTAAACCGTAAGGTTTAAAAGTATTGTCTGGATAACCTTGAACATAAGAAACATCATCAGAAGTATTAAATACTTGTGCTACTTTATCTTGAACATCATTTGATATTTCGCTGTCAGTTACTTTTTCTTTTGATGTAGAAGATTCAACATCAGAAGAAGTATCTTCTGTTTTGCCGTCACTATCTACTCTTACTTTTTTAGATTCAGTAGCGTCACCCTCTTCAAATTCAACGTAAATTCTGTGATAGTTTTGTATGCTACTGAAAGTATATCTACCACCAGTACTGTCGCTGTCAATTTTTTCTCCGTCAATTCTTACTTCTGCAACTCTATAACCGGCATAAGGTTTAAATGTAAAAGTAGCGTTACTATATTCATAAACTTGAAGTCTGCCTTTAGGTGATATATAACCACCGTCAGAACAACTTGCATTTATTGTATAGGTAACAGGTGTTACAGATGAAGTACCTCCGGAACTTCTAACGATAACGTTTATATCAAACTCAACAGATGAATAGTTTGGATTTTCTGGAGTAAACACAACTGTTTTTTGATAAGTATTGTATGCGTCAAAAGTAGTATCTGGTTCTTTCCATTCATAAGTACCTTTAATTTCTTGACCGTCAATACCTATAAATTTACCACCAATTATTCTAGAATTTCCAAGTGTATTATTTCTAGTAATATTAGATGCTGTAGGTGTTTCGTCTAAAGTAGGTTCAGCAGGAACTACAGTAACAGCAACATTTTTTGTAAGTTCAATATTATCATAGTTATATTTTCCCATTGACTCACTGTTTGGTGTAAACTTAACTGCATAACCAGAGTTTTTTACATCTGCAATTGTATCAGGTTCAACCCATTCAAAAGTACCGTAATCATTTCCAGCTAAAGCTATTTCACTAAGTTTAGTTCCGTATGGAACAGTATTGTCGATAACAGGGAATACAATTTCTGGAGCATCAGATTTTGCAACTTCAAATCTAACAACTTTAGTAGTTGAAACTTTAGAATTTACATCTGTAACAATAACATTTACAGTAAATGTTCCGGCTTGAAGATAAGTTCCGGAAACTTTACCGTCAGAACCAATTACAATACCGTTAGGGATTGTTTGGTTTGGAGCAACCTCAAAAGTATAATCACCTGTTCCGTTTAAAATTTGGTTATTTATAGAAACATCATCAGCAACAACTTCTGATAATTTTCCGGATATAACTTGCTCGATTGCTGAAATACTGTTTACACTCCATTTTGCGTATACTGTAAAGCCATTTTCTGTCATTACGTCAGCGTCTGTTAATTCAGCCTCACCTGTTTTCACCCAACCTACAAATGTATAACCTGTTCTTGTTGGAACACTAGTTGTAAGACCAGATGAAATCTTTTCACCATAACTTACATCTACATCAGATATACTTCCTATTCCACCATTTAAATCAAAACTAAGTTTATACTTGATTGCTTCCCATTTTGCATATACTGTGAAACCATTTTCGGTAACAACATCACTATCTGTAAGCTCAGTTCCGTCTGCTTTCACCCAGCCTACAAATTTATTACCTGTTTTTGTTGGGATTATACCTGCAAGAACATCTGAAATTTTTTCGCCATAACTTACAGTTAAACCAGATAAATCTTCTCCACCGTTTAATTCAAAGCTAATATTATACTTATTAGCCTCCCATTTTGCGTATACAGTGAAACCATTTTCAGTCATTACATCTACATCAGTTAAATCAGCCTCACCTGTTTTTACCCAACCTATAAATTTATAACCTGTTTTTGTTGGAACTACATCTGTAAGATTATCAGAAATTTTTTCGCCATAGACAACATCTACGTCAGGTATATCTCCTGTTCCACCATTTAAGTCAAAACTAAGTTTATATTTACCGATTTCCCATTTTGCGTATACCGTGAAACCATTTTCTGTCATCACATCTGTATCAGTTAAATCAGCCTCACCTGTTTTTACCCAACCTACAAATGTATAGCCTGTTTTTGTTGGAACTACTGTTGTGAGGTTATCAGAAATTTTATTGCCATAGGCAACATCTATATCAGATATATCTCCTGTTCCACCGTTTAAATCAAAATTAAGTTTGTATTTACCAGTTTCCCATTTTGCATATACTGTGAAGCCATCTTCTGTCATTACGTCACTATCTGCTAAGCCACTTCCGTCTGATTTCACCCAGCCTACAAATGTATAACCCGTTTTTGTTGGAACTACGTCTGTAAGGTTGTCAGAAATCTTTTCACCATAACTTACAATAGCATCAGATATATTACCTGTTCCACCATTTAAATCAAAACTAAGTCTGTATTTACCAGTTTCCCATTTTGCATATACCGTGAAACCATTTTCTGTCATTACATCTGCGTCAGTTAAGTCACTTCCGTCTAATTTTACCCAGCCACCAAATGTAGCACCTGATTTAGTTGGAACTATTGTTGTAAGATTATCAGAAATTTTTTCACCATAAGCAACATCTATATCAGATGTATCTCCTATTCCACCGTTTAAATCAAAACTAAGTTTGTATTTGTTAGCTTTCCATTTTGCGTATACTGTGAAGCCGTCTTCTGTCATTACGTCTGTATCAGTTAAATCAACCTCACCTGTTTTCACCCAGCCTACAAACGTATAACCTGTCTTTGTTGGAACTACTGTTGTGAGATTATCAGAAATCTTTTCACCATAGGCAATGTTTACATCAGATATATTTCCTGTTCCACCGTTTAAATCAAAATTAAGTTTGTATTTGTTAGCTTCCCATTTTGCGTATACTGTGAAGCCATCTTCTGTCATTACGTCACTATCTGCTAAGCCACTTCCGTCTGATTTCACCCAGCCTACAAATGTATAACCTGTTTTTGTTGGAACTACGTCTGTAAGATTATCAGAAATTTTTTCACCATAAGTAACATTTACATCAGATATATTTCCTGTTCCACCAGTTAAATCAAAACTAAGTTTATATTTACCAATTTCCCATTTTGCATATACTTTGAAGCCACTTTCTGTCATTACGTCACTATCTGTCAAGTCGCTTCCGTCTGATTTTACCCAACCTGCAAATGTAGCACCTGATTTAGTTGGAACAATACTTGTAAGATTATCAGAAATTTTTTCACCATAAGCAACATCTACATCGGATATACTTCCTGTTCCACCGTTTAAATCAAAACTAAGTTTGTATTTGTTAGCTTCCCATTTTGCGTATACTGTAAAGCCGTTTTCTGTCATTACGTCTGCATCTGTTAAGTCACTTCCGTCTGATTTTACCCAACCTACAAACGTATAACCTGTTTTTGTTGGAATGACGTCTGTAAGATTATCTGAAATCTTCTCGCCATAACTCATATCTATAGCAGATATATTTCCTGTTCCACCGTTTAAATCAAAACTAAGTTTGTATTTACTTGCTTCCCATTTTGCATATACTGTAAAACCTTTTTCTGTCATTACGTCACTATCTGTTAATTCAGTTCCGTCTGCCTTTACCCAGCCTGAAAATACCGAATTATCTTTTGTAGGGACTTCGTCAACAGCTGATGTTAAATAATCACTTATTTTGTCACCCTTTGGAACCATAACAGAAGTTTTACTTCCGTCTACACCACCGTTAGCATCAAAATTCAACGCAAAACTAGTCTGTATCCATTTAGCATATAACTTCACATCACCCATATTAGTATCTGATATAGAAGTAACGGGTGTATTAAAGTTTTCATCTAAATACCAGCCATCAAAACTAAAGTACTCTTTTGTTGGATTTTCAAAACTTGCAACACCTGTTTTATAAATATAGCTTGTAGGGTTTGATGTCGAATTAACTCCACCATTAAGCTCATAATCTATTTGATACTTTGCAAGTTGCCACACAGGATAATTTGTTTTTTGTTTAAAAGAATACCAAGGTTGATACGTAGTATCAACTTTGTTTCCATTTTCAATATAATACCAACGTACAAAAGTATATCCATCTCTAACAGGAGTAGCCATTCTGCCATATGTGTTATCTTTCTTATTATAAATTCTTTGTTCTGTACCACCTGTGTCTGACCACTTACCATCGTCATCAGCTTCACCTGTTGATGGATTAAAGAAACCATAGTCATTACACCACTCAATACCGATTGAAAGAGTAAGACCTGTTATTTTTTTGTTGTCATCATCGTGAACAGAAACCGATGCACCCCAAATAACACTACTTAAGGTTGTACTTCTGTCAAAAGTTTTTTCTGTGCTTTGAGGAGTATTATAATACTTATAATAATTTATAAATGCATATGGCATAGATGAACTTACCGGATTCTCAATAAAGACATCATCAAAAGTCATACCAGCATTAATTTCTCTCATAGTTGTCTGAGTTATTTTCAAATTAGAAGACTCAAGACCATCGTATGGCATAAGAGCAACTTCACAATCATCATCATAAGTATAATCTTCATACCCCTCGTAGACATTATCATTTAAAGCATAGACAAATGTAACGTTTGAAAGCATAGTAAAAACCATAGACATAGTAAGTACAACACTTACTAAAGATTTTAGCTTTGTTTTTAGCCTTGTTTTAATCATATAACTACCCTTTCTATTCATTAATAACAAAACCTTCTACATTATGGATTTTCACCCAAGTTTATTTTACCATAAGCGCCTGAACACATCAACATTTCAAGCAATTTATAATAATTTTGTAATATTTCACTTATCAGACAAATTAGAAGTTGTAGGGGTGAAAGACCGTGGGGCTTTGCCCCACCACCCTATTAAAACCGTGGGCTTTGCCCACACCCACAAGCCTTTGAAAAGGCTTGACCTAAACTTTTGCCGGAAACTATCGTTTCCTGATGCGTTCTCCTCTTATGTAAGCAAAAATAAGATTTTCGCAAAAGCTTTATTTTTACCAAAATAAACTACAAATATATCGTGATTAAAATTAAATTGCCTATAAACTGCCAAATGTCGGGTTATTTGTGGCACATTCGCTTGCGTAAAAACAATTAAAAACAAAATTAAACCGTTTTTGTTTTTAATTGTTTTTACTTGTGCAAGCTCATAAGCAGTGCCACTCGGGTGCAGGGGTGTTCCCCTG
>CABVAP010000084.1 GCA_902496345.1 uncultured Eubacteriales bacterium | reverse complement strand
AATATAGAAATTTTAATTTTGATTTGATATAATTTATAAAAGAAATTAGCTTAGTAGGTGATAAATTGAACTTTACTTTAAAATTTGATTTAAAATCAGATACTCCCCTTTACATACAGTTATATAATTATATAACAACAGAAATCAAAAACGGAAATATAAAGGAAAACGAAAAATTACCGTCAAAAAAATCACTTTCATCGCACTTAAATATAAGCCGTACAACTGTTGAAAATGCCTATGAAGTGTTGTTGGCAGAGGGGTACATAAAATCTATACCAAGAAGTGGCTACTATGTATTAAAGTATGAAGCTCCTATTTTGTTTGAAACAAAAAATAAACATATTGAAATCCCGAAAGGCTATTCTGAAAAATCAAGCTATAAATATGAGTTTGCAACAAATGCAGTTGACACCGAAAACTTTCCATTTGTAACTTGGGCAAAAATCACAAAAAATGTAATGTATAACAATCCAGACTTATTATACATAGGTGATAATTGTGGCGATAAAATTTTAAGAGAAGAATTGATAAAATACCTACACGAATATAGGGGGGTCGTTAGTTCTGCCGATAATATAATAATAGGTGCCGGTACGGAATATATTCTTGACATTCTGTGTCAACTTTTGGATAGAAATTCCATTTTTGCACTTGAAAACCCCTGTTACACAAAGAATTATAAAATACTCAAAAATAACAATTGTAAAATAATTCCCATATCTGTTGACGAAAATGGAATGTCATTATCAGAACTTGAAAATTCAAACGCAAACATTGCATATATAACTCCGTCACATCAATTTCCGACAGGGGCAACAATGCCGATAGGAAGAAGAACAGCAATACTAAATTGGGCATCTTGCTCTGCAAATAGATACATAATTGAAGACGATTATGATAGTGAATTTAGATATAGTGGTCGCCCTATTCCGGCATTACAAGGGCTTGATGTAAACGAAAAAGTTATATATATCGGAACACTTTCAAGAAGTATTGCACCATCAATCAGAATAGCTTATGCAATTTTGCCAACAAGTCTTATGTATAAATATAAAAAGGAGTTTGATTATAGGTCATCTACTGTATCAAGATTTGAACAACATACGTTATATAACTTTATGTCAAAAGGTCATTTTTCAAGACATTTAAACAAAATAAGGAATATATATTCCCAAAGGAAAAACACCCTTGTAAAACTTTTAAGAACCAATTTTCCAAAAGAAGTTTTAAAGATATATGGCGAAGATGCAGGGCTTCACTTTATGATTTCAATAAATAATTCTATGTCAGAGAAAGAACTTATAGAAACAGCAAAAAACAAAGGTGTAAAGGTCACAGGGCTTTCAAAATATTATATATCTAAGCCTCAAAAACTAGAATACCCAATGCTTATACTTGGATATTCTGGTTTAAACGAGATTGAATTAGAAAATGCCGTAAACCTATTAAAGCTCAGTTGGCTAGATAAAAATTAATTATTGTTTGCCTTGCTTTTTAAATACTTAAAGCTTTTATCAATCCTTGCAAAAAATTCAGCAGTTGAAAGTCTTCCATCTCGGTTAAATCTGCCTATTTTGTATAAATCATCTGGGTTTTTGGTGACAATGTTCACTTGTTCACTACAAGTAAGAGCAGCCAAAAATCCCATATCTTTTATAACCTCATCAGATTTTTCTGCGATGTTACCATAAGGGTATGTAAAGACTGTACACTTTTTGCCAGTATAGTTTAAAATCATATCGTTAAGCTTTTTAGTATCTTTTTCAAAAACTTTTTTAAACTGTTCGAAAGACTCACCTTTTGCCTTGCCTGCTCCTTTTCGTGTGGCAGTTATTTCGTGCATATTGTAAGTATGGTTTTGAATTTCAGCAAAGTTTGAATTGTTAAGTTCATTTACTTCTTTCCAGTTTAAATACGAATAATCAACGTTGTGGTCATCACAGTTTGTATATAAATCTGTATATGCTCCAACTATAGACATAACAGCTTTCATATTGTACTTTTTTAAAAGAGGATAGGCATATTTATAAAAACTTTCATATCCATCATCAAAAGTTATCATAAAAGGGTTTTTAGGTAGTTCTTTTCCATTGTATACATAGTCGATAAGTTCAGCCGTACCTATGCAAGTATATCCGTGTTCTTTTATGTATTTAAGGTCGTTTTCAAATTCTCTTGTAGAAACACAATATTTGTTTACAAGCCTTTGTTTTTCAGATATATTATGATACATAATAACCGGTAGTTTAATAGCATCATTAAAGTTTGTAATTGAACCTGTCGATGTTATTGTTTCGGAAACTTGTTTACTTTCGGTATAATCGTTATTTTTAAAAAACACAATTACACATAATGCGATTAATAACATAAAAAATATATATTTACTATTTTTAAATTTTAAATTTTTCATACATCTTCACCATACTTGATTATATATAAAAAGTATGAAAAAATAATATTAATTATTCGATAAAAGTTAGGAGGAAATAAGTTGCGAGAATTAAGCAAATATTTAAAACCACATATAATTTTTGTAATATTAGCACCTTTAGCAATGATTGTAGAAGTAACAAGCGAGCTTATATTACCAAGAATTATGGAAAATATAATTGACATAGGTATTGCAAATCAAAATTATAGTTATATAATTTCAAATACTTTGCTTATGATTTTAATAGCGATAATCGGTATCTTTGGAGGGGTTGGCTGTGGAATTTTCGCATCTATAGCAAGTCAGAATTTCGGTAGAGATGTTCGCTCTGCAATGTTCAAAAAAATACAAACATTTTCATTTGTAAACCTAGATAAATTCCATACGTCATCTTTAATAACAAGATTAACAAACGACATAGCACAAGTTCAGCAAATTGTATTGTCAATGCTCAAAATATTGATAAGAGCACCTTTTTTGTTTTTAGGTAGCCTTGTTATGGCATTTTCAATAAATCAAAAATTAACAAATATATTATTTATAGCTATAATTATTTTAGCTATAACAATTTATCTTGTAGTAAAAAAAGGCTCTGCTTTTTTCAAAATAGTTCAATTAAAACTTGATAGAGTTAATACGGTAATTCGTGAGAATTTGTCAGGTGTACGTGTTGTAAAAGCATTTGTTCGTGCAGATTTAGAGAAAGAAAAATTTAATAAAAGTAACGAAGAGTTAAAGGAATACACGGTTAAAGCATTTAAAACAATGTCGCTAATTATGCCAATTATGATGGTTGTACTTAGTGTAACTATAGTTCTTGTGTTATGGTTTGGTGGCAAAGAAATTCAAACAGGAAGTATGGAGCTTGGCGAACTTACAGCATACATAACATATATAACACAAATGCTTATGTCACTTATGATGACAGGAATGGTAATAATGATGTTGTCAAGAGGAAGTGCCTCTATAGGCAGAATAAACGAAGTTTTAGATACCCAAATTGACATAAAAAATTCAGAAAATCCAGTCAAAGACATAATTAATGACGGAACAATCGAATTTAAAAATGTTTCTTTTAAATATCCATTTGCGTCCGGCGATTTAATACTTGAAGATATAAATATTAAAATAAACAAAGGTGAAACAATTGGTATTTTGGGCGAAACTGGTTCTGGAAAATCAACTTTTGTAAATTTAATTCCTCGTTTATACGATGTAACAGAAGGCGAAATTTTAATAGACGGCATAAATGTAAAAAATATTGACCTTGACTATTTACGAAACGAAATAGGAATAGTTTTACAAAAGGCAATTTTATTTTCAGGAACAATAAAGGATAACATCAAATGGGGCAAAAAAGATGCAACAGATGAAGAAGTCTTCAACGCAGCCCAAAAAGCCCAAGCATACGATTTTATTATGGATACCCCAGATAAATTTGAAACAAAATTAGGACAAATGGGCGTAAACCTCTCTGGTGGTCAAAAACAAAGAATTTCTATAGCAAGAACTTTAATAAAAGAGCCTAAAATTTTAATTCTTGATGATAGTACAAGTGCCGTTGACACAGCAACAGAAGCAAATATACAAAAAGCACTAAAGTCAATGAAAGGTACAACAAAAATAATAATTGCCCAAAAAATAAGTTCGGTTATGAATGCCGATAAAATAATAATAATAAATGACGGAAAAATATCAGCTTATGGAAATCATAACGAACTTATAAAAACAAGTGAAATTTATAAAGATATATATAAATCACAAATAAGAGAGGAGGATATATAGAATGGAAAATGACAAAATGAGGAACAGCCTACCTATGAGAAAAAGAAATATGCGAATGATGACAATACAAAAGCCAAAAAACACAAAAGATACGTTAAAAAGGCTTTGGAATACAATCTCAGGTCAACGTATTAAACTTGTTATTGTTACCGTTTTTGTAATTTTGTCAACACTTGCAAACCTTTTAGGCACTTGGCTTGTCGGTTTTTCGATAGATAATTTCATTTCAAAAAGTGATTTCAATGGACTTTTCAAGATATTAATTGTTTTAACATTTGTTTATATATTAGGTGCTGTTTTAAACAGAATACAGATAGTATTGTCAGTTAAAATTTCACAAACAGTTGTAACAGATTTAAGAAAGCACCTTTTTGAAAAATTTCAATTACTGCCGTTAAAATTTTTCGATACAACCCCTCACGGTGATTTGATGAGCCGTGCAACAAACGATATAGACACAATAGCAAATTCACTTAACACAAGCATCTCTCAGTTAATTTCAAGCCTTATAACAATAATAGGTTCGCTTTTCTTTATGCTTGTGTTAAGTCCTATTTTAACAGTTGTGGCTTTAGTTTCATTACCTATTTTTTTCGCAATAACATCTTTTATAACAAAACGCTCAAAAGTTTTTTTCAAAAACCAACAAGATATGCTTGGTAGTTTAAATGCAAAAATCGAAGAAACAATTCCAAGTCAAAAAGTTGTAAAAGTTTTTGTCAAAGAGAATGACGAAATAAAAGAATTTGAAAAATTAAATAATGCCTTAAATAAAGTCGGCATAAAGGCACAGATTTTTTCTGGACTAATGGGACCTGTAAGCACAATGATAAACGGCATAAACTTTGCACTTATCTCTTGTGTTGGTGCGATACTTGCAATATATAACTTAATCTCTGTAGGTGGCATAACAAGCTTTGTTATGTATACAAAACAATTTTCAAGGCCATTTAACGAACTAGCAAATCAATACAATACACTTCTACTTGCATTGGTTGGAGCTGAGCGTGTTTTCAATGTGCTTGATGAAAAACCAGAGCCAGCCGATAAAGATAACGCCGTTGAGCTTGGGAACATAAAAGGCGATGTAGATTTAAAAAATGTAACTTTTTCTTATACAGACGAAAAAGTTATTTTAAAAAACATAAACCTATCAGCAAAATCTGGACAAACAATAGCCCTTGTCGGACCTACTGGTGCCGGAAAGACAACAATAATAAATCTTTTAACAAGATTTTATGATATACAAAAAGGCGAAATAACAATCGATAACATAAATATACAAGATATAAAAAGAAACTCACTAAGAAAATCTCTCGGAATTGTATTGCAAGATACATACCTCTTCACAGGCACAATAATGGACAATATAAAGTATGGAAATCTTAATGCAACAGAACAAGAAATAAAAGAGGCAGCTATACTTGCAAACGCCCACGAATTTATAAGACGATTACCAGATGGATATAATACAATTTTAACAGAAGATGATGACTCTTTAAGCCAAGGGCAAAAACAGATGATAGCAATAGCTAGAGCAATTTTAGCAAATCCATCAATTTTGATACTTGATGAGGCAACAAGTAATGTCGATACAAGGACAGAAGTAAAAATACAAAATGCTATGTTAAACCTTATGAAAGGTAGAACAAGTTTTGTAATTGCACACAGATTAAGTACAATTAGGAATGCAGATTTAATAGCCGTTATAAATAACGGTGAAATAATCGAACGAGGAAATCATAAAGAACTTCTTTCGAAAAAGGGATTTTATTATAATTTGTATATGAATCAGTTTAACGAATAATTTAAGGGGGTAAAATAATGGCAGTTAGTTTTACAGAAGACCAACAAAAGGCAATAGACAGAGATGGCTGTAATATTCTTGTTGCAGCAGCAGCAGGTTCTGGAAAAACAGCAGTTTTAACAGAAAGAATAATAAAAAAGGTAACAAACCTAGACAATCCACAAAATATCGATGAATTTCTAGTCGTTACATTTACAGATGCAGCGACTAGCGAAATGAAAGAGAGGATAACAAAAAAACTTGAATCTGCCTATGATGAAGCACAAGAGGCAAAAAACACAAAACTTTCTGAGCATATTTTTAACCAGCTTAATCTATTGAATAAGGCATATATATCAACTATAGATTCATTCTGTTTAAAAATAGTAAGACAAAATTTTAATACGTTAGGTATTGACCCAAATTTCAAGTTTATGGATAACACAGAAGAAGAAATTTTAAAAGACCAGATACTTGAAGAGCTTTTCGAAGAATTATACGAAAAAAATGAACCTGATTTCATTGAATTTGTCAAGTTTTTTTCAGATAATTATGTAAAAGATACTGACAATAATGCAAAAAAATTTATAAAAAAAGTCTATAAGAATATGAAGAGTATGCCATACCCATATAAATGGCTTGATAAAAGTGTTGAAAATTATAACTTAAAAGACGATGACTCCTTTTTTAATTCTGAGATTTCTGAAGGATTAAGAAAATATATTATGTCTGTTGTAAACGTTTTAAAGTCAAAAACTGATGAAATGTTGAAATTTTTATCTACCGATAGTATCGCAAAAACTGTATATTCAGAAGATTTTTATAATCTTAAAGACCATTTTGATTACTTTGAAAAGTTATTAAAAAAAGACTTTAAAAATTATATTTATTTGTGTGATGAAAAACTATCTCTTAAAAATGCATCTAAAAAAAATTTTGAATATGAAACCAATAAAGAAATTTTTTCTAAGCTAAAATCAGATATTACTAATACATTTAGAGATAAATTTAAAGCTTACACTATATATTTTTCTGAAGAATCAAAAGCACTTGTCATTAGGACCTACCCTATTCTTGTTACAGCAAAAAAAATAATAACAGAATTTTCAGATAGGCTTATACAAGAAAAAAAAGAAAAAGCAAGTTTTTCATTTCAAGATATTTCACATTTTGCACTAAATATACTTAGTGATGAAAACGGAAATCCAACAGCTGTAGCAAAAGAATTTCAAAATAAATTCAATGAAATAATAATGGACGAATACCAAGACATTGTAGAATTGCAAGAAGCAATATTGTCTATGGTAGCTAAAAATAACTCTAACCGTTTTATGGTAGGCGATGTAAAACAATGTATATATAAATTCCGTCTTGCAAGTCCATATTTGTTTGCAAAAAAATACAATACATATTCAACCGAATTTGATGAAAAATGTAAGGAAACCGGTCATTTAATAAATCTATCAAAAAATTTCCGTAGTAGAGAATGTGTGTTATCTGCAATAAATTTTATTTTTAAACAGATTATGACAGAGGAATTTAGCCAAATAAAATATGACGAAAATGCTATGTTATATGCTGGTTTAGATTTTGGAACACCACCTGATGATATAAATATTGCAAATTCTGTAGATTTAGAAATTATAGACACAGAACCACAAGATGACACAGATACAAAAGCATTTCAAAATGATGAATCAGAAGAATTAGAAGAATTAACAAATTTAGAATTTGAATTAATCACTATTGCAAATAAAATAAACAATATGATAAATGTCGAGAAACTCCATATTTACGACAAAGAAAAAAAAGAATATAGACTTTTAGAATACAGGGATATTGCAATCTTAGCACACTCTGTAAAAGCAATTGCATCTATATTACCAAATATATTTACCAGTTTTGGAATACCATTTTCAGCAAATACAAAAGTCAGCTTTTTTGAAAATATAGAAATTTCAATGATGTTATCATTTTTGAATGTTGTTGATAATCCATATCAAGACATAGATGTCTATACTGCCCTTCACTCCCCAGTATATAATTTCACATTTGATGAACTTGCACAAATCAGATTAAGTTTAAAAGATAAATCGTTTTTTACAGCGATATTGTTCTATATTTCTGCTGAAAATAAAAATAGAGATATTGAAATATCAAATAAACTAGAAAAATTTATAGAAGATATAAACGAATGGAAAGATTTTTCACTAAATTCATCATTACACGAACTGTTGCAAAAAATATATGACGACACAGGTTATTATGATTATGTTGGTGTACTTCCAAATGGCGATGTAAGGCGAATAAACTTAAAACTATTACAAGAAAAAGCAGTTGCGTTTGAAAAATCAAATTCAAAAAGCTTGTTTAGATTTATAAAATTCATAGAGCAATTAAAAGAGCAAAAGGCTGAAAATGAACAAACAATTTCCCGTGCAAATTCAAATTATGTTACAATAACAAATATACATCAAAGTAAGGGTCTTGAATATCCTGTTGTTATATTGTGTAATTCAAATAAAGGAGTTGATAGGTCTAAAATCGGAAAATTTATAATGGACCAACAACTTGGAATAGGCATAAATTTTAAAGACACAGAACAAAATATAAGCTTTAACACATTGCCATACAGGTCTTTATATTATAAAAATGTCGAAGATTTAATTTCTGAAAAAATAAGGCTTTTGTATGTTGCACTTACTAGGGCAGAAGAAAAACTTATAATAGTAGGTTCTGTAAAATCCTTACAGGACTACATTGACGGCATTTTAAAAAATATCTCTACAAATGGTGATACTTTCTCGTCATTATTTTTATATTATGCTAATGGAAGTCTACTAAAACTAATAGTTTCAGCGTTATTAAATCATAAATCTGGAAATATTTTCAGTAAATATTGTTCAAGCGAAATAAATCCACAAGATAATTTATATAACGACAACTCTGTATGGAATATAAAAATCACAAATGCACAAGATATAAAGCTAAATAAAACACAAGATGAAAACGAAAAGAAAATTCTTTTAGAAGAATTACATTCGCTTGATGTAAATAAAGATTATAGTGGATTTAAAGACAAAATAAAAAATAGACTCTTATGGACATATCCAGATTGTGAATTTAATAATATCCCTGTAACAACGTCTATCTCAGCAATAAAGAGAAAAGTTTTTGAAGAAGATGAAACAATTATTCCATCAGCTAGTAAAACACCAGAATTTCTAAAGGAATACACAGGTTTAACTCCTGCTCAAAGAGGTACAGCCGTTCATACGCTTATGGAACACATAAACTTTAACAATCAATATGATATTATAGGTCTTAATAAATTTATAGATAAGCTTGTAAAATCTAATATTCTTACCAGACAAGAAGCCGATTCTATTAACAAAGACAAGATTGTGAAATTTCTTTCGTCTAAAATTGCAGATAGGATAAGAAATTCAAATGTTGTAAAACGAGAAAATCCGTTTGTTATGGGATTATCTCCAGAGGAGCTATTGGGCAGTGAATATTCAAGATTTAGCAATCTTGACAATGATATACTTGTTCACGGTATAATTGACCTATACTTTGAGGAAGACGACAACATAGTTCTTATTGACTACAAGACGGATTATGTTGAAGACAACAACACAGATGTCATACTTGAAAGATACAAAATACAAATTGATTTATACAAAAAAGCAATAGAGCAAGGAACAGGTAAAAAAGTTACCGAGGCCGGTTTATATTTATTTGGTGCTGACTGTTATGTAAAATATTAAAGGAGAACTTAAAGGCTATGGGTATTATCCTATAGCCTTTACTGTTCCAAAAATATTTAGTAAATTCCCACTACCTTTTTGCAAGTATAATACTTAAAACTACGTAAGCGTCAATTCAAGCACACCTAGAAAAACCTCAGCATCAGTAGTATAATTAC
>CABVAP010000083.1 GCA_902496345.1 uncultured Eubacteriales bacterium | reverse complement strand
GGGGGTCTGGGGGGAATTCGAAACCCCCCAGGTTTTTGGGTACTTTTTGCAATCAAAAAGTACCACGCCGTAGGCAAATAAATAGATTTCCGATAAAATCGGATATAAACCAAAAAACTAAAACCACCACAAAACCAGTTTTTTAACTCTTTTTACTTAAAAAGGTTCACCCCTACAAACCCCAATTTAAAATTTTACAAACTTGTCAACATTTTTTTGCTAGAGGGTGAAGAAAATGTTTATGAATATCCACAATATTTGTAAAATTATTAACACTATCCACGAAAGTGTAGTTATATAAAAATAAAAATAAAAAAACAAAAATAAAAATGTGGTGCTAGCTTACGCTGGCACCACATTTTCGATATTTTTAAAAGAGGATTGACAACAAATAATATCTATTCATAAGCAACGTTAATTGCTTTATACCATAAGTTAATTCTTGTTGGTGTGTTGATTGTTACAACATCGCCCTCATTTACAGCTACACTAATAACTGCGTCTTCTCCTTGAACAGCAGTAACTGCGTCAGTTGCAATTTCTCCGTTTACTTTTAGTACGATTGTATCACTGATTGTATCATTGCCACTTACTGATACGCCAACAGTTACGTTGCAAGTTCCAGTTTGTGACGCTTTAAATGATATAATGTCTTTTGAATTTGTTTTTACACCATATTTTCTATGCTTGTCAGTTTGAACAATACCGTTTGCGTGAACAGTAATTCCACTATAGGCATCAGTTATATCACCACTATAATTCATTAAATATAAGTAAGTCTTATAATCATCATAATTTTCTACGAAATCAAGTGGAAAATCAAAAATTAATCTTGATAATACAATGTCAGCTGTACCACTATCATCAGGTACTAAATCAGCTCCTATATAAACGCCTTTGTCACCTTTTGCTGTGATAACATAAGTTTCGCCTTGGATAAGCTCAAGACCTGTATTAGTGTACTCATCGGCTGTTATAGTATGGTTTTCGGTAGTACCTTTTAATGTAATAACTACATTTGTGTCGTCAGATTCAATTCCTGTTACATTTCCTGTGAATACAGTTTTTACATCAGCTGGAAGTTCTTCTTTTTTGATTGTTGCTGTTTTTAAATATAAATTACTAACGGCTGTTGGTGCAAGGTAAAGTGTTTCTGGCTCACTTGTTGCTTTTTTATAAACAACTGTAGAACCAGCGTCACCTGTTGCAACTTCATTAGTACAATCTTTATCAGTAAATAAGCTTAATGTACCACTCCCAGCACCAAGGCTAGTTGTGATTGTATACATACCTTTTTCTGGAGCTACAAAAGAGAACAAAGGCACTTTTACATAATTTAATTTTGTACCATATTGTGGGTCAATGCTATCTCCACTACTAGAATATAGAATTGCTTTTCTGTAAACTTCTGCGTCAAATTCTTGATTATCTTCGTTTGTGTAAACACCTGTGTATGCTCCGTCTGTATAAGAAGAGTCATCTGTATAAACTTTTGCTATTTCTGCATTAGAAAAATCAAGAATAACATTTTTAGGTACGTAAGATGAAATTGTTATTTCTTTGAGGTACATATTTCCTGCGTCTGTAGTTGCAAAATAAAGTGTTTCTTCATCTGCTGTTGTCTTTTTATAAACAATAGCGTTATCAGATGATGTTGTTGCAACAGGGTTTTGGCACGCTTCATCTGTGAAAAGTCCAATTGTTCCACTACCTGTTGAGGCTGTAGCTTTTACAGTATATACCTCTTGTGATTTTGCTTTAAATGAGAAAATAGGTTTGTTTGGTGTTGCTTTTGTTCCATAGCTTACAGTGCTGTTACTATATTGAACACCGTTTTTATAAACAGATGTTTCAAATTTTTGTTCATTGGCATTTGTATAAACACCAGAGTAAACACCGTCTACGAATGTTGTATCTGCATCTGTTTCATAAAGTTTTAAAGCGTCATCTGTTGCAAAATTAAGTGTTACATCGTTAGGTACTTCTTCTGGAAGTTCCTCTTTTGATACGCTTATTTTTGAAATAAACATATCATTTGCTGTTGTAATTGCAACATAAATTGTTTCTTCTCCAGAAGTTTTCTTTGCATATTCAATAGTGTTACTATCTTCAGAAGTTGTAGAAACAAGCTCTGTAAGGTCTGAATTTGAGTACATACCTAAACTACCTTCGCCAGTTGCTGTTGTAGTTATTTTATAAACACCCTCATCAGATACTTTTAAAGCAAAGATTTTTTTGCCAGCAACGGCTTGAATACCGTCTGATGTTTTGCTTTCATCATATACAACACCGTCTTTATAAACATCTACGTCAAATTTTTCTCTAGAATCATTTGTATAAACACCAGAGTAAACACCGTCTACAAATGTTGTATCTGCGTTTGTTTTATAAAGAGCAATTGCGTCTTCTGTTGAGAAGTCAAATGTTACATTTTTTGTAGTATCATCAGATTTTTTAGCAAGTGAGTCAAAGAGAGCCTGACCATAATTAGTCCAATAATCACTCTTAACATAACTGTTATCTTTTGCCTCAAATAATGAATTTTTGATTGTGAAAATATAATTTCCGTCTGGAGTTTCGCCATAAACTGTAGTTGGTTCAACAACATAGTCAGAAATTGAAATTCCTGCGTCTTTAGCCCATTTAGCAATTAAACCAGCTTGAATAACACCACCTGTTTTATTGCTATGAGTGCTATCGCCATTTGCCATAACAGCTTTACCGTAAGTGTCATTTCCACTGTCTTTATATGCTTTTTCGTAAAGACTTGAAGTAAGTCCATAAGCGTCAAGGTAAAGAACGCCTTTGTCTTTATTTTCGTTGTAAAGTTCTTCGCAAGCTGTTACATAAGCGTTATTTGTTGTGTTATAAGCAATTGTTGGTTCATAATCTGTCATTGTTGCATCGTGATGTGTTCTGATTTTTCCGTCAGATGTATAATACAATCTTGCAACAGGAGATACGACAACAGGGATAGCACCTTTTTCTAATGCTCTATTGATATATTCTTGAATATATCCTTTATAAGTTGCTCCACAATCCCAAGAATAATATTTATCACCATAAGCTGAAACTAAGTTAGATGGTGTTGTTACTTTTAAATCTTCTGTTGGGAGTACTGTTGGATAGCCAGAATCTGTTTTTTGTGCATCTTTAGTTATAAGAGGGGCATATCTTTCTTCGTAATATTTTTTACCATTTGCACAGTCATTATGACCAAACTGAATAAATAAGTAATCGCCTGCTTTAATATTTTTGATTATTGTATCAAGTTTTCCTTCGTTGAGGAAAGAACGTGAACTTCTACCACCTTGTGCATAGTTATTTACAGTTACATATTTACTATCAAAGAAATCTTGTAAATATTCACCCCAAGCACCTTCGCCTAAAATTCTACCACCGTTGTAAATACCTTTTGCTGAATAATCTTTTACAGTTGAGTCACCAGCAAGATAGATATTTATGCCGGAACCAGGAGCAATATCATCAGGGTTTGATGGGTTTGACCAAGTGCTACTTACAGGTTTTTCTGTATCAATAATATATTTTGCTTCGCCTGTAAGACCGTTATTTGTTATAGGCGTAACAACTGCCATAATATATTTACCGGCACATTCCATTGGAATTTGGAAAGTATGTGAGCTTACAGCAGAAGTTGTTTTCAATAATGTAGCTTTTTCAAGTATTGTGTCAAGGCTTGTGTTATCAAAATCAGTGTCAACTGCATACCAAGAAATTCTTGAAGCGTCTTGACCTTGCCATTCATCACCAAGTGCATAGCTAAGTGTTATTGTTTCGCCAGGGTTAGGTGTGTTTAAGTCACCGTTTGATGTCATAGCTGGCTCTGTTGTAAAGCTAGGAGTGTTGTTTGAATCAGTTGTATAATAAGTTGGAGTCCAACCTTTCTCAATAAATACTTTTTCAACAGAATAATCATCAGAGTTGATAGAATCAACTGCACCATTTACACGACCAGAGAGGTCAATTTTACTACCGTTGTAAGTTGTATTATATTCTTTAAGTGTTACTCTTTCGTCTGTAGGTGCAACTGTCATACTAAACCAACCTTCATTCATAATCATATCAGATTGTTCAAGCTGAGTGTTGATAAATGCTACTTTTGCACTATTTCCCCACATTCTTCCTAAATAACCGGCTGTAACATCTCTTTCACCGTTATATGAAATATAACAGCTTCTGAAAATATAACCATCTTCAGCTAAATGAGCGGCATCGCTTGAGTTTGCTGTGATATAAGCCGATGCTTTTGTTCCATCATATCCACAGAAATTAATTTCACAACCGTCAAAGATAACATCACCATTACCATAGATAAAGTCTGTTTGACCCTCTATATAACAGTTTTTGTAATATGCGTCTGTTGTATCATTGCTAGTATATAATGTGTCTTGACTTCCTATGAAAGAACAATTTAAAAATTCTGTTTTATCAGCATAGTTTACTAAAGCTGCTGCTCTTTCTGTTGCATTTCTTGTGTCAACGTTTGTACTTTCTTTTCTAACCTCTGTAATACCAGTAAGACCGTTTAATTCAACACCGTCTGTAAATTCTTCATCAGTTAAATATTTATTGAATGAATTTTCAAAAGTAATGTTTTTAGCTTTAAAGCCTGTTGCATTTACTCTTGTAATAACAGCAGAACCCCAATAGCTTACAGCATTGCCTTTTTCAAATTTATCATAATCAGCGTAAGGGTCATAAAGACTATTTACACAGCTATAATATTTGTAGCCAATTCCATAATACCAAGTGATTTTAGTATTATCTCTTGTACCACCATTACTTTCAAATGTTACGTTTGGTGTGTCAACATAAACTTGTTCACGATATACACCAGGGTCGATTTTGATTGTAACGCTTTGGCCGTCTGTTCTTGTCATATTTGTAACTGCGTCAACAGCTGACTGAACAGTTTTGTATTCCTTGTCGCTACCAACATATAATGTATCTGTATAAGCGACTTCCTTTTTACTCAAATCTTTGAAAAGTAAATCCCTTGTTGTTGCGTTATTATCAACTATAACGTGTGTGCTAGTTGAATAGTCATCTGATGTGATAGATGCAATATATCTACCGTTTCTAAGTTTAAGAGAATAGCTTCCGTTAGAAATAGTTGCGTTATATTTGTATCCGTCATCAATATTTTTTAATGTAAGCTCTGTTGGAGCTACATCAAGGTCCTGATATTTACCTCTAACTTGTGTAAGACCGATAAATTTACCGTTTACATCATAAGTTGTTACAGGTGAGAGTGTAACATCTTTTGTGATTTCGTCATTTTCTGGTTTTTCGTCATCTCCAGAACCGATTGACTCTAATGCTTTTTGTAAAATCATAGAAACGTCAATTGCTGTAACATAACCGTCTTTATTCATATCCATTCTATCTACAATTGCATTCGTGTCATTAGCTGTGCTTGCATTTAATACATAATTAAGTGTTACAACAGCGTCATTTACACTTATAACGTTGTCACCGTCTGGGTTACCTAAAACAGGTGAGTCTGTGTCATCTTTATCGTCTGTTTTTGGTGTGTAGTTTACTTCGATTTTTTCAGAAAGTTCATAGTCATACGCACCTTTAAGGTTAAGTGTATATTTTTGACCGGCAACAAGTTGTGCAGTGTATGCAGAAGCGTTTTCGTTAAGTTCTGCCTGAACATCTTCAAAACTTGCTGTATCTTCTGGTATGAAAACAAGTTTCATATCAGAAGTATTATAATCATCGGCAACACCTGTTATAGAGCCTTTTACAACATAAGAAATGCTTTTTTCAATGCTAAGGTTGGCTGTTTGTGTTGCTGTTTCTGTAGCTTCTACATTTATAAATTTTGTTGCACTTGAAAAAGCAAAGTTAGATGCTAAACTTCCGGCAAATGCAACAGAATATTCGTAATTAGGTTTTAAAGTTACTGAATATTTATTGTCTTTAACGTCTACATTTTTTATATCGCCTGTAGTTCTATTTATAAATTTAACTGAATAATCTGTTTCTGTGAAAGCTCCGGTTGTATCAGAGATAGTACCACTAACTGTTGTGTAAGGAACAAACTCTGCTCCATAACAGAACATTTTTGAACCGGATAATGTTATGTAATATGTAGTTCCTTCTTCAACTTCCATATTAACGGTTGCCCAAGATTTTCCCTGAATAACCTCAAAGCCTGTTTCTTTGTTGCTATAATCATCTTTACTACCTGGAATAAAACTTCCTATTGCTGAACTTTTTCCGTCAGCAGTTGTTTTGCTTGCATAACCTGTTTTAGTTGCTGCGTTACCAACATAAACAGTTAAAGTACCGTCTGTTTTTGCTGTGAAATCGGCATAAGATTTCCCTTCGGTTGCAACGATACCATTTGATGCAGAACCATTTGTGTTTATTGACCTTACATAGTCTTTTCCTGAAAGACCATAAGTAAGTTGTGTTGTTGGGCTATGATATGTAAAACCAATGTCACCATAAGTTGCTGTACCACTTGAGGCTTCGTTGTTGATAGTCCACAAGCCCTGTGTTATGGTTTCGGCAAATGCAGTTACTTGAAAAGCACCAAAAATCATAGCTACAGATAAAATCAAAGATATAATCTTTGAAAATTTGTTAAAAGATTTTTGTTTAACCATTTTATATCCTCCTTTATTATTGAAAAATAGTTAAAAAAACAAAAAGACAACCAGAAAATTTATTTTTAATGTATGTGGAATTTTACAGGCATTTAAAATTCCACACAAAGGAAATGATAAAAAGTTTTGGAAAAATAACTGTAATAAAAATAAATTGTCGATTGTCTAATTATTTGGGAAAAGTTGTAACGAGATTGCAACAACAAATTCCAAGTTTTATCCTCAATATTATTGTAAACCTTGACATTATGTCAAGGTCAACTATCACATCGATGTCAACGCTAGATTTTTTTTGTACTTTATGATAAAATATCTATAAGGGAGTGAAAAATTTTATGCATTATTTACCTAGTGACTTGGCTAAACTTTTAAATGTTACGACAAATACCATAAGACGATATGAGGCAAGTGGATTTTTTGAGTCAAAGAGAGATTCTTCTAACTATAGATATTATGAAGACTTTGATTTAAACAAGGCTGCTATGATAGGGCTTTATAAAAAATGTGGATTTTCTCATACCGAAATAAACGATATGATAGAAAATGACAATGATGAGATAACTAAGATATATGTAAATAGGTTTGATGAATTAGAAAAGGAAATGGAAAGACTTAAAAGAATAAAACATTGGCTGAAAGACAACATTGAACTTATGAACACTATAGATAAGTTACGTGACAGCTATACAACTATGGATTGTCCACAACTAAAATATATGCTTTATCGCAAAGGCGATGAAATTTTAAAAGATAAAAAATATCTTGAGAAACTAAAATATTTTTTGTATGATATTCCGGAAATTCAGCATATAACAATTTTTAAAAAAGCTGACCTTGAAAGAGGGAAGATTGTTAGATATTCCGGCTGGGCAATGCGTGAAATTGAAATGAAAAAATTTAATGCCGAAGAGTTTATACAAAATGAAAGTGAATTTATAGAAACCTATAAAAAACAGAAGTGTTTATATGGTACGCTTGAAATAAGTTCTGATGATGTATACGATGAGAGCAAAGCAGGTGAAAAACTTCTCACCTATTATAATAAGGCAAAAAAATATGCTATGGAAAATAATTTTGTTTTTGGGGATAATATGACTGAAACTATTGTAAGTCCATTAGGGAACGTTACAACGTATCTTATGTGCATACCAATTATAGAAAACATCTGAAATTTATTGACTTTTTGGCAAAAGTGATTTATTATCATAAAGTAGTAAATTTTGGGGGAATTTATGAATAAAAAATAATTATTATCTATGAGGTGTTAAAATGAATTTTTTTAAACAACTTGCTATTTCGATTTATCAGTTTGATAGATATAAAGAACTTATCAGCCTTAGAGCAAGAAGTGTTGTTTTTTACGAAGTAATTTTATTTCTTTTTTCAACAATTATTTCTATTTTGCCTCTTGGCATTGTATATGCTGTAAATGGTGGAACAGATGGATTAATTAGAGAATATGTGCCAGATTTTAAAATCGAAGACGGAAAGCTCCATATTGACAATGTAGAGGCATCTGTTTTTGATGACGGCAGTTCATTGATTATTATTGACGCAAATAACTCAAGAAGTGAGTTTGACCTTCAGGGAACAACTCAGGGAATTATTTTTGACAACGAAAAAATGATTATCAAAAATGGAGTTAGTGTTGTAAACTACTCTTATTCTGAATTACTTGGAAAGCTTGGAATTGACAAATTTGAAAAAAATGATATTTATAACTATACTGGATATATAAATATGTTGTTGGTTATTTTTATCGGTATTGCTGTTGTTATGCTTATTATTTCAGAGGCTATAGGCATATTTGTGCTTAGCCTTATCGGAGCAATAATTGCTAAAATTACATCTGCTAGACTTAAATTTCCACAGTTGCTTAGACTTTCTGTATATTCAAGAACATTAGCTGTTATACTTACAACTGTTTTAGGTGTGTTTGGTTTAAATCTTGGTTTTATTTTTATAATTATTCTTGATATTGCTTATTTGTACTTTGGTATAAAAAAATGTGAAATTAATATAAAATAATTTTTTTTATTTTGATTTTATTTGGAAAAATTGCCATATATGATTTTTTAGGTTTTACAAAAAAGGAGATATTTGTCTTAAATTTAGACAATATCTCTTTTATTTTTTGCAATATTTTTACGTTTTTTTAATAAGATTTTTTGATTTTCTTGCGTATTATTAAGTGTAAAAAAATGATTGACAATAAAAATATTTTACGGTAGAATAGTTTTACCTTATATATGTTTTATGTTTAAATTATCGTTTTTTAAATTATTACTTTAAATATGTGAGGTGGGAAAAGAGGTCTAAAATGAAAAAAACAGAAATTGCAACTAAAAAAATGCTCGAACTTATAACCACGCTTCAAAGGTACAGAGCAAAGTATAACAAGCACAATTCATTAAACAAGGCAACGGAAGATATTAGCGAAAGACAGATTAAAATATTAATTACTCTTTCCTTATACGACAAAAATACCGTTTCTGAAATGGCTAAGTTTATGAACATAAGCAAAAGTACTTTATCTATCATACTTTCGAAGATGATTAAGAAAAACATTATCTGCAAGAAATTCCCTGATGGATTTGACGATAAGAGAAAAGTTTATTTTAAAATAACTGAATTAGGTCAAGACAAACTTAGGGAAATTGGTGAGGCATTAGCAGATAATTTCAAGGTGATTTATGAACAGTTTTCTGACGAAAGAAAAAAGAATTTTTCTGAGGGAATTTCAAGACTTGCTTTTACCATAAACTCATCTAAACCTAATTTATACCAAACTATAATAAATAGCGACTATTACAAAGAACATCTTCAGAATACTGACGAAGTTTCTCAAATGGCATTTAAATTATTTATGTTTTTTGTTTGTTTCATTGAGTATTTTCAAGCTGTTTTAAGCTCTAAATCTAGCGTGAACGATGAATTTAGCTCGCTTACAAGAAATAGATACCACATTCTTCAATGTGTTTCTGTCCTTAACCTTAACACAGTTTCTAAGCTCGAAGAATATCTTTGTGCTAGTGGTTCTTCTGTTTCTATCGCTGTTTCAAGACTTACAAAAGACGGTTATCTATTTAAAGAACACCCTAACATTGATGAGGACGGCAGGGTCGTTTACATACGATTAACCGAAAAGGGCAAGGAAATTATACGAAAAGCAAAAGAAAATGTCGAAGATGTCCTTGAAACTTACTTTGCTAAGTTTGACGATGTGGACTTAGAAAGCACGGTAAAATCTTTTGAATATCTTTTGAAAGCTTTTGAAATAACTGAAAATTAAAGTTATAACTAACTTTCAGAGTGTCGACAAAGTTAATTTTTATCGTTATTGTCGATTTCAAAAAGCGTCGCAGACTTTTATCC
>CABVAP010000082.1 GCA_902496345.1 uncultured Eubacteriales bacterium | reverse complement strand
GCTTTGTTTTAGCAAAAATAAAGCTTTTGTAGAAATTTTAGATTAGCTACCTTTAGTCGACAACAAGACAGGAAACGATAGTTTCCGGCAAAAGTTTAGGTCAAGCCTTTTCAAAGGCTTGTGGGTGTGGGCAAAGCCCACGGTTTTAAAGGGGTGGTGGGGCAAAGCCCCACGGTCTTAATCGACAAACCCTAATTTAAAAAACAGTTTAATTCAATAGGAGAGAAATTTATGTACTTTGAATCTCACGCACACTATGACGATGAAAAATTTAATGAAGATAGATATGACCTTATAGAAACGATGCACAAAAACGGCATTGACTATATAGTAAACGCAGCGTCCGACCTGCAATCATCACGTTTCGGCATAGAAATTGCAGAAAAGTTTCCTTATTACTATTCAGCAGTAGGCGTTCACCCTCACGAGGTCGAAACCCTAACTGAAAAAGATATTGAAACTATAAAGGAATACACAAAAAATGAAAAAGTTGTTGCAATAGGTGAAATAGGACTTGACTATTATTACGACTTTTCGCCAAGAGATTTGCAACGTAAATGGTTTATTCGCCAATTGGAGCTTGCGAAAGAATTAGATATGCCAGTTATAATCCACTCCAGAGATGCTGCACAAGAATGTTTTGACATTATAAAGGAAAGTAACGTCACAAAAGGTGTAATTCATAGCTATTCTGGTTCGTCACAAATGGCAAATGATTATATAAATCTAGGCTTTTACATTGGCATTGGTGGAATGTTGACATTTAAAAATGCTAGAAAACCAGTTGAAACAGTCAAAAACATTCCAATTGAACGAATTTTAATAGAAACAGATTCACCATATTTATCACCAGTGCCTGTACGAGGTACACGTAATAATTCACAAAATCTAAAATATATTTGCGAAAAGATTGCACAGATTAAACAAATTCCACACGAAAAAGTCGCAAAAATAACGCTTGAAAATGCTAAAGAATTATTTTCCTTAAAATAATTGTTGCATAATTGTTACATTTGTGTTAATATGTTTATTGTAAATGTTAATCCCGAATATAAAATATATGAATATATTCTTAAATCTTGCGTAATATATTATTAAGAAATTAATTATATTGTGCAAGGGAAGTTTGCTGACATAAATATTAAAAAATGTTTTGCTTATTATTAGATACTTCGATTACTTGTTGAGATAGCAGACTTCCGAAAATCAAGGAGGAAATTTATAATGTTAAAAAATATTAGATTAACGAAACATATTAAGACAATTGCAATTCTTGCATCATTTTTAATTGTTTTCACAGGAATGGCAAAAGCTTATGAAGTTTCAGCAACAAGCATTAACCTTAAAGACAATAATAATTCATACAAAATTAAAACAACTGCAAAAACTGTTGAAGAATTTTTAGTTGAAGAAGAAATATCATTAAACGAACTTGACACAATGAACGTAAATTATTCCGATGAGCTTAAAAACCAGATGGAAATCGTTATCAAAAGAGCGTTCTTCGTTAATGTTTCTATTGATGGTAAAGATGCAAAACAGGTAAAAACAAACGCTGATTCAGTTGGTAAACTTGTTTCAGAACTTAAAGAAAAAGATAACGCTGAATATATTTTAGAGGGTGCAAGCTACGCTGATAAACTTGAACCAAATATGCAAATCAAATTAAATTCAGTAAAAGAAGTAACTGAAATAAGAAAAGATGAAATTCCTTATGAAACAGTTGTTGTTGAAAACAACGAACTTGAAGTAGGAACTGAAAGAGTAAAAACAGAAGGTTCTGAAGGAATTAGAGAAACAGAAGTAAAAACAGTTTATGTAGGTGGAAAAGTTTCATCTATAACTGACGGTGAATCAAAAGTAACAAAAGAAGCAGTAAACAAAGTAATCGAAAAAGGAACAAAAGAACCAGAACCAGTTGTTCCAACTATTCAAACAAATAAGGGTTCATTTACAGTTGTAAAAGAGTTATCAATGAGAGCAACAGCATATACAGAAACAGGAAATATTACAGCAAGTGGAATGAGAGCTGCCGTTGGTGTTGTAGCTGTTGACCCAAAAGTTATTCCACTTGGAACAAAACTCTATATTGAAGGTTATGGCTATGCTATTGCTGGCGATACCGGTGGAGCTATCAAAAATAATAGAATTGACTTATATTTCAACACAGAACGTGAATGTGTAAACTATGGCGTTAAAAATGGCGTTAAAGTTTATATTCTCGGCGAACAAATGTAATAACTAAAAATATCCCTTAGCTTTTGCTAGGGGATATTTCAGTCTGTCGAAAAAGTCGACAGCCTTGCAAAAAATCAACGATTTTTTGCAAATTAAATTTTATTCCAAAATTTTCGTTCGCTAATTTCTTAAAAAAATGCAATTTTTGCAAACTTAGTTTGCATTGCAGGCTTGAACCTTGCCAGCAACCAAAGTGCATTTTTTCTGCAAAATCAAATCGCTCTGAAAATTTTGGCGTTCTTCGCACAAGGCTTCTAAGCCCTTGAAACAGCTGTTTTCCTCAGCGAAAATGCGATTTCCGCTTGTGGATAAGAGTCTGCGACGCTTTTTGAAATCGACAATAACGATAAAAATTAGCTTTTTTGACACTCTGAATATCCCCTAGCTTTTGCTAGGGGATATTTTTTATTACCTAAATTTTCGCATATATTCTATAACTTATTTTCCACTACTTCCAAGCTTTCCAGAACCCCTCTGAGAAGGAATTTCTTTTAACTCATCAAAGCTGATTTCCTTTGACTCAAATTCGTTATGCACACAATGTACAATCCCCTGAAAAAGAGCTTTAGAGTAAGGATAAACGATATATCCATCTTCGATAATTTTTCTAGAAAGTTCATCAAATTCATTTATGTCTTTTTTAAGTATCAAAACAGGTTTAGAGTTCGTATTTGTTGTTGCTAAAAACCACTCGCCACGATAGCTAGAGTCGATGACACCGGCACTATATTTGATACCCTTGCTACCACTAGAGCCTCTTTCCTGAATTTGGATATAATACCCCTCGTCTATTGCGCTTGCAATACCAGTAGGCACAAGCTTTGTTTCATTAGGTTTAATAACGAAATAATCTTCATCAAAGCAAGGGTAAATATCATAGCCAGCGTTCCAGCTATCTTTAGTTGGAACAACAGCATTTTTTTTAACTTTTGCAAAATATAAGTTCATTTTTTTCTCCTAACAAAATTTTATTTCAGACCTTGAAAAAACACTTTTTGAAACCCCCACCCTTCTATGATAAAAAGGGTGAGGGTCTTTATATAATCATTATAAACTACACAAGTTTAATTCTATGGAATGCTTTTTTACCTTTTTGAATTAAAACTTCATCATTTTCAAATACATCTGTAGTTATAACATAGTCGATTGTTTCAACTTTTTTGTCAGCAACTTTAACGCCACCTTGTTGAATTAATCTTCTTGATTCCCCTCTTGATGGACTTAATTTTGTTTTTTCAAGTGCTTCAATTATGCCTATTCCGTCACCAAAATCAGCTTTTGAAATTTCTGTAGTTGGAACAGAACCACCTGCGCCTGCACCACCAAAGAGTGAACGAGCTGCTGTTTGTGCTTTTTTAGCTTCGTCATCACCGTGAACAATTTTTGTGAGTTCATACGCTAAAACTTCTTTTGCGTGATTGATTTTGTTATCCTGCAATGCTGAAAGTTCGCGAACTTCGTCCATTGGCAAGAAAGTAAGTAGTCCTAAACATTTTCCAACGTCACCGTCTGCGATATTTCTCCAGTATTGATAAAATTCATAAGGTGATGTTTTATCTGGGTCAAGCCATACTGCACCTTTTTGTGTTTTACCCATTTTCTTTCCGTCACTTGTTGTTAAAAGTTTGAACGTAAGACCGTAAGCACTCTTATTTTCTACACGTCTTATAAGTTCAACACCACCAAGGATATTTGACCATTGGTCATTTCCACCAAGTTCAAGTTTACAGCCATAGCGTTTGTTTAACTCAAGGAAGTCATAGCTTTGCATAAGCATATAGTTAAATTCAAAGAAAGAAAGTCCTCTTTCCATTCTTGTTTTAAAACAATCTGCTGTAAGCATTCTGTTTACAGAGAAATGTACACCTATATCTCTGATAAAGTCGATATAGTTAAGGCTTCTGAGCCAGTCTGCATTGTTTACAATGATAGCTTTATCATCTGAAAAGTCAATGAAACGAGAAAGCTGTTTTTTGAAACAATCAACATTGTGTTGGATTTCTGCATCGTTCATCATTCTTCTCATATCTGTTCTGTCTGTTGGGTCACCAACCATACCGGTACCACCACCAACTAAAGCAATTGGTCTGTGACCTGCTCTTTGTAAATGGCTCATAGCCATAACTGTAAGGAAATGACCTACTGTAAGACTGTCTGCTGTTGGGTCAAAGCCTATATAAAAAGTTACTTTTTCCTTACCGAGCATTTCTCTTATTTCTTCTTCGTGTGTTGCTTGTTCAAGGAACCCACGTTCTTTTAAAGTATCAAATACATTTGACATTTTTTTACCTGCTATTTTTCTAATAGCTTTTCCTTTCCTAGATTAAAAATTTTAAAATTATTTTTGTTAGTTTATAAGTGTAAATAAAAAAGGTCTTTAATCCTCAACGAAAATCGCTAAGGACGAAAGACCGTGGTACCACCTTAATTTATGCAAAAACTGCACCTCTTATCTGTTTAACGCACAGAAGACGCCCAAAAGGGTAGCTCATTGAACGTAAGTTTATTTTATGTTCTACAAAGTTCACACCAACCACTTTGCTCTCTGTTTTTGTAACCACAAAACATTTTCTTCAAATCATCGCTATAAAGCATATTTTATCAATTAAGAAGAATTATAACATTAAGTTTATTTGATTGCAACAACTTTTTTGAAAAATTTATTTACAATTTTTGTGCAATATTATAAACTTGATTGAGCCATAAAAAAGTGCTATAATCAAGCAATGCAAACGAAAAGAGGTTTTATCTATGAAAGAAAAATTTATGATAGGCACAGCTATTTCAATTTTTGCCTTTGGCATTTTTTCTGGCTGTTCCTATGAGCAAGATAGTATTGTCACAAATTCAGAAACAATTTCTGAAACAGAGCAAACAGAAGATATTTCCGGTGACCTTATAACTTATGGTTCTGGAGTTATGGCAACGCCCGAAAATATTGAAGAACTTATGAAAGAAAATAATTAAATATAAAATGTTACGGTTTTAATCAAAGCTATATGATACTTTATATTTCAAAAAATTTTTGGAAAAATTTAAAATTTTTTTAAAAAAACCTTTACATACAAGGGGTAAACCCTGTATAATAAAGTTTAAGTATGTACACTTAAAAGGAGGTCTTTACTGTGTATGACAAAGTTACAACAAATTTAGACTTTGTTGAAAGAGAAAAAGAAATTTTATCTTTCTGGAAAGAGAACAATATATTTGGAAAAAGTATAGAGAAGAGAGAAGGCTGCCCTCGTTTCACATTCTTTGACGGCCCTCCAACTGCTAACGGCAAACCACATATCGGACACATCATAACTCGTGTTGTTAAAGATATTATCCCTAGATACAAAACTATGAAAGGTTATCAGGTTTTAAGAAAAGCCGGCTGGGATACTCACGGTCTTCCTGTTGAACTTGAAATCGAAAAAGTTCTCGGCATTAGTGGTAAACCACAAATTGAAGAATACGGCGTTGAACCTTTCATCAAAAAATGTAAAGAAAGTGTTTTTAAATATGAAACTGAATGGAGAGAGATGAGCGACAGAGTTGGTTTCTGGGCTGATATGGATAACCCTTATGTTACTTATCACAATGACTACATTGAGTCTGTTTGGTGGGCTTTAAAACAAATTTGGGACAAGGGCCTTTTATATAAAGGTCACAAAATCGTTCCTTATTGCCCTAGATGTGGTACAGCTCTTTCTAGCCACGAAGTTGCTCAGGGTTATAAAGACGTTAAAGAGGTTTCTGCTATCGCTAAATTTAAATTAAAAGGCAAAGACAACGAATATTTCCTCGCTTGGACAACTACACCTTGGACTTTACCTTCTAACGTTGCACTTTGTGTAAACGCTAATGAAGACTATGTTAAAGTTAATTGTGACGGCGAAGTTTATATTCTTGCAGACGCTCTTACTTCTTCTGTTCTTTCTGACAAAGAATTTGAAGTTATCGAAACTATGAAAGGTAGCGACCTTGAATATACTGAATATGAACCACTTTTTGACTTTGTTACTCCTGACAAAAAGGCTTACTTTGTTACTTGTGATTCTTATGTAACTCTTACTGACGGTACAGGTATCGTTCATATCGCACCTGCTTTTGGTGAAGACGATGCTAAAGTTGGTAAAAAATACGATTTACCTTTTGTTCAGCTTGTTGACGAACAAGGTAAAATGACTGATGAAGTTACTCCTTGGAAAGGTATGTTTGTTAAAGATACTGACAAACTCGTTATTGAAAATCTTAAAGAAAATGGTAAACTTTTTGCTGCTTTACCTTTTGAACACAGCTATCCTTTCTGTTGGAGATGTGACACTCCACTTCTTTACTATGCAAGAGATACTTGGTTCATCAAAATGACAGAGGTTCGTGACAGACTTGTTGCTAATAACGAAACTGTAAACTGGATGCCAGATAACATTAAACACGGTCGTTTCGGAAACTTCCTTGAAAACGTTATCGACTGGGGTCTTAGCCGTGAGAGATATTGGGGTACTCCTCTCCCTATTTGGGAATGTGAATGCGGTCACAGACACGCAATCGGAAGTATCGAAGAACTTAAACAGATGAGCGATAACTGTCCTGATGATATTGAACTTCACAAACCTTATATCGACAATGTTTTCCTTAACTGTCCAAAATGCGGAAAGAAAATGAAACGTGTTTCAGAAGTTATTGACTGTTGGTTTGACTCTGGTTCTATGCCTTTCGCACAGTTACACTATCCTTTTGAAAATAAAGAAGAATTTGAAAAGAACTTCCCAGCTAACTTCATCTCTGAAGCTGTTGACCAAACTAGAGGTTGGTTCTACACTCTTATGGCAATATCTACTTTACTCTTTGACAAAGCTCCTTACGAAAACGTTATCGTTTTAGGTCACGTTCAGGATAAAGACGGTCAGAAAATGAGTAAACACAAAGGAAATGTTGTTGACCCTTGGTCTGTTCTTAATAAACAAGGTGCTGACGCTGTTCGTTGGTATTTCTATACTAATAGCGCCCCTTGGTTACCTAGCCGATTCTATGAAGAAGCTGTAAACGAAGGTCAAAGAAAATTTATGGGTACTTTCTGGAACACTTATGCGTTCTTTGTACTTTATGCTAATATTGATAATTTTAATCCTAATGACTACAAACTTGAATACGACAAATTGCCTCCAATGGACAAATGGGTTCTTTCTAAACTCAACTCTTTAATCAAGTATGTTGATGAATGTCTTGAAAACTATAAACTTACTGAATCTTCAAGAGCTATGAGCGACTTTGTTGATGAACTTAGTAACTGGTACGTTCGTCGTTCTCGTGAAAGATTCTGGGGCAAAGATATGCCACAAGATAAAGTTAATGCTTATATGACTTTATATACTGTTTTAACTGAACTTGCTAAGCTTGCTGCTCCTTATGTTCCTTTTATGACTGAAAACATTTATCAAAATCTTGTTAGAAAAGTTGATAAAGACGCTCCTGAAAGTGTTCATTTGTGCAACTTCCCTGAATATCACGAAGAATATGTTGACAAAGAGCTTGAAGAAAATATGGAACTTGTTTTAAGTATGGTTGTTGCTGGTCGTGCTGCTAGAAATACTTCTGGTATTAAAAACCGTCAGCCTATCGGTAAAATGTTTGTTAAAGCTGATAAAGAACTTCCAGAAATGTATTGCAACATCGTTACAGAAGAGCTTAACGTTAAAGCTCTTGAATTTACTGATGATGTTTCTTCTTTCACTAGCTATACTTTTAAACCACAACTTCGTACACTTGGTAAAAAATATGGCAAACTTGTTCCTAAAATCGGTGAACATCTTAAAAATGCAAACGGTTCTGAACTTATGAATGAACTTAAAACAAACGGTCTTATTAAATTTGAAATTGACGGCGAAAGCATTGAACTCGCTGAAGATGATGTTTTAATCGACAATGCTCAAACTGACGGTTTTGTTGCTGAAAGCGATAAAAATGTTACTGTTGTTCTTGAAACAACTTTAACTGATGAATTAATCGAAGAAGGTTTTGTTCGTGAAATCATAAGCAAAATTCAGACTATGCGTAAAGACGCTGATTTTGAAGTGCTTGACAGAATTAAAGTATTCTATTCTGACAATGCTAAAATTAAAGAAATCTTTGACAGAAACGGCGAAAGCATTAAAGAAGATGTTTTAGCTGATGAAATCATTGAGGGTGTTGGAAAATTCAGCAAAGAATGGAATATCAATGGTGAAAAAGTTACTTTATCTGTAGAAAAAATCTGATTTTCTTAGATGTAGGATTAATTGAATATAAAAATAAAGTAGGCTGTCGCATACTGCGACAGCTTATTTATTTGTTAATTATTTTTTTGTAGACAAATATAGACAAAATCTAGTGTAATAGTAAGCAAGTGTTGCTTAACAATAAAAATATGTATAATTGGCATTAATTATGTTAATTATACAAATATATTAATTGTACTTGAACATTAAAATATTTGAAAAGGAGAATATTATGATTACAGACGGATTTTTATATATCGCAGCCCTTATATTTATCGCTGCCGTATTAATAAATTTACCAAAAGTCTTTAAAGGCAAAACTGCAAAAATGATTTTCAATTTTGCCCCACCAATTGTACTTATTTATTTAGGTCTTATGATTTTATGTACGTTAAATGTATGGGATTTAAGTGCGACAAAAGAGGCATATACTGACATCAAAAACCCTATATTATATGCTATGTTGTTTGTAATGTTGTTGCGTTGTGACTTAAAGAAAATTATTAAACTTGGACCTAAAATGCTTATCGGATTTTTCGCTGCAACTTTATCTATAGCTTTAGGATTTGTTGTTTCTTATGCCATTTTCCACAGCGAACTTGGTGAGGGTGCTTGGAAAGCACTCGGCTCTTTATGTGGTAGCTGGATGGGCGGTGGTGGAAATATGCTCGCTATTCAGGCTGCCCTTGATGTTAATGAGGCAACTATGGCTTATGCCCTTGTAATGGACTCTATTTGTGCAACTATTTATGTTATGTTCCTTTTATGGGCAATAGGTCAGGCGAAAAGATTTAACAAATGGACAAAAGCCAACACTAAAACTATTGACGAAGTTGGTACTGCTCTTGAAGAAGAGGCAAAAGCCAACACTAAAAAACTTGAATGGCAAAACATTGCTTTATTGTTAGGCTCTGGTCTTTTAGTTTCTGCTATCTGTATGGAACTTGGTGGAGTTATAAACGGTTATCTTCCTGTTTTCGATTCTGCTACTTGGACTGTTATTATTGTAACTGTATTAGGTATAGTTTTTGCTATGACACCTTTTGGAAAAATAAAAGGTACAGAGGAAATCTCAAATGTTATGCTTTACATTGTTGTTGCTTTGATTGCCTCTCGTGCTGACCTTAGAGCCGTTGGTAACGCTCACATCTGGTTATTATCAGGATTTGTTATTTTATTTATCCACGTTGTTATTATGATTATACTCGCGAAAGTGCTTAAATTAGACATTTTCACTTGTTGTGTTGCTTCTTTAGCGAACATTGGTGGAACTGCAACTGCCCCTGTTCTTGCTGGAACATACTCAAGTGCTCTTGTACCTGTTGGTATTATAATGGCACTTTTGGGGTACGTTGTCGGAACAGGTGGAGGTCTTATCGTTGCCAACATTATGAGCTTATTTGGGTAAAACAAAAACATTAAAACAGTGGGTGTTCCCCCTTACCTACCCTTATGTAAAAAAATAGGATTTTACAAAATCCAATTTATATAGAACTTGAAACCCTTTTACTATAAAAAAAGATTCCAAAAAAGGCTGTTGGTTTGATGTGACCCCAAAAAGTTAGACTTATTAGCGTAGTAGTTTAAATAGCTACTAC
>CABVAP010000081.1 GCA_902496345.1 uncultured Eubacteriales bacterium | reverse complement strand
TGTCTGCTGTCTTACATCTTCAATCATCTCAATATAAATCAATAATTCTTCCATAGCTTTATTAATCACGAAGTTTAAAGCTTGAAACAGCAGTATTAAACATCTTTGCCCTGCTGACAAGCTCATTTGCAGCTTCTGCGCTATGCTTACTGACGAGATTATTTTCCTCTGCAACAGCAGATATTTCATCTACACTCTTACTGATTACCCTTATTGCATCTTCTTCGTCCTTAGATGCCTTAGCACATTCACTCACAAGACAAGCAATCTCATTTATACTGCTAACCATTTCGTTAAGGGAGTTAGAGGTATTATTTGCTATTTCAGAGCCATAACTTATCTTTTCAAGAGAAGAACTAATAAGGCTATTTGTGTCCTGTGCTGCCTGTTGACTTCTTGCTGCAAGGCTTCTGACTTCGTCTGCGACTACGGCAAATCCCTTGCCATGTACACCTGCTCTCGCCGACTCAACTGCAGCATTAAGTGCAAGTATATTTGTCTGGAATGCGATACCCTCTATAATTTTGATAATATTAGCAATATTCTCAGAGGCATCACTAATCTCCTGCATAGCAGAGAGCATTTCTGCCATATTATTGTTACCGTCAGAGGCAATCGATTCTGCATTTTGTGCTATATACTTAGCTCTTTCACTCTTGTCTGCATTTTCCTTAACGTTTTGTGAAACAGTCTTAAGCTCATCATAAAGATACCTAACATGGTCATTCTGCTTTGATGAGCCGTCTGCTAACTTATTGCTGTTAGAAGAAATATCAACAGAGCTGTTTTCAACCTTATATGCTGATGCTTCAATATCTGTAAGCAGAGAATTAAAGTTAGAAAGAATTTTATCAATAGCATTTTGAATATTTTTAAAGTCACCTATGTAGTTTTTCTCTATTTTAACGCTTAAATCCTGTTCACTCATTCGTGTAAGAATATCTGAAATATCATCAATATATACTGATATAGTATCTACTGTTGAATTAAGGCTCTTTTTCATTTCCTCAAATTCGCCAGAAAATTCTTTATCTATCTTAACATTGAAATTGCCCTCGGATATGTATTTAAGAGTATCAGAAACACTTTGCAATGGTTCTCTAACAGTTTTAAGAACTGTGTTAAGACCTGTTATAATAGTGTTCCAATCTCCTTGATAGTTTTCAGCATCTATCTCATAGTTAAGATTACCATTTATTGCAGCATTAATCATATTATTTATATTATCAGATATAGATATAAAGTTATTTCTAATGCCCTCAATAGCTGTATTTATCTTTGTCTTATCTCCAACAAATTGCTTTATTTCTGCATTAAAGTTGCCCTTTGCATACTCGTCTATACAGCCGATAACTGCTTCTGTGTCATCAATCAGCTCGTTAATAAGGTTATTTATAGACGAAGCAACAATACCATAGCTACCTTCATAGCCTTCAATATCTATTCTTGTATCCATTTTACCATTATGAAGCTTTTTTGCAACATCATCTATATCACTTAGAAGCCTTTTAAAAATATCTGTCATATTAGCGAGAGAGCCTGAAAGTCTGCCAATTTCATCTTTTCCACCTGTTTTGATGGCTTCATCAAAGTTGCCTTTGCTTATTTTAAGAGCTGCATTATCAAGGGCGACAATAGGCTTTCTTATTATTCTTGATACAAATAAAACTATAAAAATGGAAACCATAACGATTATAAACAAGAATATATCAAGGTAAATAAATGATTTTACAGCAAAATCATCTATTATATCAGCATTATTAATAAGACTATTTATTGTAGAGTTAGATATAATATTTATTCCTTTTAAAATTTCTTCTCTAAGCTCTGCATTTTTATCAATTACATCAACGGCTTTTGTGGTACTTCCGTTTCTTGCAAGCTCTATTGCTTCATCTGTATTTTCAAAATACTTTTTCGTATCGCTTATCAGCTTATCCGTAAATTCTATATATTCAACCTTTGCATTCTTCTGCTTAAGATAGTCATTATACCAGCCAAGCTTTTCGTTTATGACTTTTCTAAGCTCGTTAAGTTGCAATTCAATTTCGCTTGAAACAGAATTGTTTGTAGTATGCAGAACATATCTGTTCAGCTCGCATACATATATATTCATACTATCTGTAAGCGTGTTAGTATTTTTTACAATTTCAAAATTTTGATTTATTCCATTATGGTAGCTTTTTCTAACTAAATCCATTGAATAACTAGCCGATATTCCGAAAATAACAGACATAACTATTACAACAGCAAATGAAATAAAAAGCTTATCCTTAATTTTCAAGCCCGAAAACCAATTTATCATATTTTTACCCCTCTCATTTTTAATTAATAGAACCTTTAACGCAATCTATAAACCAATCCATATTATAGATATCATTCTCTGCCATAATTTCTCCGTCCACAACCATTAGCTCGCCATTTTGGTTATAAAGTGGACCCTTGAAAATAGTATCCTTATTATTTTTTATATTTTGTTTTTCGCTCTCGATAAGCTTCTTTATTTCATCATCAATATCCTCAGAGAGAGGTGATATATCAACAAGTCCAGAGGAAGCGTCAAGCCACTCTACTTCAGATTTCCATTTATTATCTATTATATTCTGAGTGCAGGCAGTGTAATATATGCCCCAATTCCATATAGCTGAGGTAAGCTGATTAGGGTTAGCATAGCTCATATCTCTATTATAGCCGATAGAATATATATTAGCTGCCTCAGCTGCTTTTTGAGCGCCTGTTGTATTCTGATGCTGTGCTATTACATCTGCACCATTTTTTATAAGCTTCTCAGCAGTTTTCCTTTCCAACTCCTCATTATCCCAAGTATATGTCCATTCTACCTCAACGACTACATCAGGGTTTACACTTCTTGCACCTATGGCAAAGGCATTAATACCTCTTATAACCTCGGGGATAGGATATGCAGCTACATAACCTATTTTATTGGTCTGAGTCTTAGAGCCAGCTGCAATACCTGTAAGATAACGCATTTGATATATCTTTCCAAAGAAGGAGCTCATATTGTTGGTTGATATATTTCCACTACAATGAATATATTTTATATCAGGGTGTTTCTTTGCAGATTCTGCCATACCTTCTAAATGACCAAAGCTTGTACCATAAATAATTGTTGCACCATTCTTTATAAACTCCTCACATATTTTTTCTGTTTCATCTTTATCATCCTTTATATTTTCCTTATAAATAGTTTTTACCCCAGACATTTTTTCGACCTCAATTCTGCCATTATTATGCATTTGGGTATATCCGCCGTCATTAACCAAACCATCAAAAATAAAAGCAACTGTTATTTCCTCTTCTTTATTTTCTTTCTCCTTGTCAGTTGTGTCATACATAGTTCCGTCAAGGTCAAGAACAACCTCATCAATGCTGTCTAACTCTCCACAACCTGTTAAAAGCATTATTACCGAAAGTGCTATACTAACACAGCCTGAAATAAATCTCATTTTTTTCATGAACCCTTCCTCCTCTGCAGAAATAATTACAATATACATTTAGGGAACCACTGATTAATTAAGCACTTCACAAATTCTGGCTAAATTTTCCCGTTTCTGCGTCAGTAAAAACTTGACTTAGGCTCCGACTAAGCCTGCGTTTTTGCTTTCTTGAAACAGAAAAATTTTTCTCCGAATTTGTTTTGGCGAATTAATCAGTGCTTCCTTAGATATCATTTCTTGTCTATAAAACCCTATTTATATTGATTATAACATGTAACTTAAAAAAAATATAGTATTTATTAAATTTTTTTATATTTATTAGTGTTAAAGTGTCAATAATTGGTTACACTTTTTTCTGTCAAGGGTAAGGTGGAGATTTTGCAACGCAAAATACTACCTGACCTTGAAAGGTTTAAAAAATATAATTGTTTTTGGGCGTTCAGAATTCTATGTTGAACACCCTTAACCATATTTACATTACTCCCAAATATTCTGCTACAACTTGGTTAGGGCTTTTCATATTTAGGGAAGTACTGATTAATTTTAGAAATAGAATATTGATAATGTGTAACTTGATTTGCATGAAAAAAGAGTACGCATAATTTTCATTATACATACCCTTTTTAGCTTGTGTTAACTGTCAACCACACCAGTTGACAAAGAACCAAACAAAAAAATAGTAGTAAAAACCAAAAACTTAATTTTTACTACTATTTTAAAGTCAAAAACAAATGCGGATGGGGGGACTTGAACCATATGCACTAACTTAATAAAATTGCAGCATTTGCGGCCTGTTAATTTTTCGTTTTTCAATAAAACCTATTTTTGAACATTCCAAAAAATTTTGTAAAATTATTAATGGGTTACTTGGTAATATATTCATAATCATCGAAAGTAATACAAGTTTGGTTTCCCTCCACAAACTTCGATTCTTCTCTGAGTTTCCAAGAGGGGGAAAAATCAATATCTCCAAGATATTTTTCAATCAAAAGGGCTATAAACATTTTTCCATTCAACCATACTTCACTTGCCTTTTCAGTTTTGGTTGGGATATTACCTAAATTTAAAAGGGATTTGTATCTTTTAAATACAAGTTCCACTTGCCATCTGAGCCTATAAAATTCAAGTACTTTTTCTGCACTGATTGAGTTTGGAAGTGATGTTATAACAAACATATAACGATGTGTAAACTTTGTTTCGTCACTTGTTTTCCTTTGTTTTTTACTGTCTCTTCGCTGTATCCTTTTTTCTTCAATTTTTATTTCTTCCTCAGTTTTAGGAACAGCACATATCCTTAATGGAATGTATTGTTTTTCACTATTTTTCATATAAACAGTACATTCTGATACTTTATCATCTAAGGTTTGAAGCCAATCAGCTAATACTATTTTTTCTTTGTTTTCATTATAAAGATTAAATGCTTTATTTCTTATTCTTAATATAAAATTGCCTCCATTTTTCAGGCAATATTCAATACTTGATATATTTGCATAAGCTCTATCACCTATTATAAGGTCATTTTTAGTAATGTTAAAATTTTTTAATGTTTCGCCTGTTGATTGTTCTGTTATTTTGAATTGGTTGCAAGTAAGCGAAAATAAATTTACTCCATAATGTAAATGCCATTCTCTGTTTATTGCACCTTTTTCTCTGATATCAGAAGCATCAACTGCTATAACATTATAATCTTCAAGTTCAATAGGCTTTTTATAATTGATAATTTCATTTGGTTTTATGTTTTCTATAAGCCATTTTAACCAATCACAGCATTTATTGAATTTTTTTATAAGTGCTACATCGCTTATTTTGCCTATTCCAACTAAAAGTGCATATTGACTTACAGCAATCAACGAGTTATCAGCTCCTAAGTAATACATTAATAAAGCTAATAACTCTTCTGGAGATTTTACAACCCTTGAACGCTCTATTGCTTTATGTTCAAAACAAGCATTTTTATAATTTTCTGGAAGTAATTTTAATAATTCTGTTATTTTAATATTTTCTATAATTTCCATAATAATCGCCCCTTTTTATTATAACATAGATTTGATTAATATGGAAATATAAAGTTAATGCAAATGGGGACTTGAACCCCCTTTTATTTTTTTAAAAGCTGAGAAAGGAGGGCTTTTGATACTGTTTTTTATTTGGTATTCAAGTTTGGTATTCAAATTTAGTATTCAAATTTGATATTCAAAATTATATGAATAGTTTACTATATCGCTAAGGAAACATTGATTAATTTGCTGAAATAAATTTGGTAGAAAAATTTTCTGTTTCAAGAAAGTAAAAATGCAGGCTTAGCCGAAGCCTAAGTCAAATTTTTGCTGACACAGAAACGGGAAATTTTAACCCTAATTTATGAAGTGCTTAATTAATCAGTGGTTTCCTAAATGTTTGTTGTCCCATTTTTATCGCTCCGCTTATTTTTTTATTATACTACAAATTTTGAAAGTGTGCATAATTAATCAGTGTTTCTCTAAAAAATGCAAGTGGTTGCAGAAAATTTTTGTTATTTTTCCTATAATTATCTATGAATATATGTAAGGAAACACCGCACAATTATGATTTTACAGCTTTGGCTGATATTTTTAATTGCTGCGTCAAAACCTCTTATCATAGGCTCCGACTATGATTGCGAGCTTTTTCTTTGCACTGAAAAATATCATCGCAAACCCGTTTTATCGAATTATGCGGTATTTCCATAAAAGTAAAGTTTTTGATTTTTTAGACTATTTAAACAATACCATTTTTTCGTTTTTTTTGATATGTTCGGTTATTTCTTTTGAAAAAAAATGCCAACAGATTTTGTCTGCTGACATTTTTTTGTTATAATATTAAATTAACTATGATTATACAGTATTTGTCGCAACTTTCACCTTTTTAGCCAAATTTTCAATCGTTTCTTTTGATAATGTAGATAATGACTCATTTATAATATCAATAGATACACCTTTATCTAATAATTTTGTTGCGATTTCAATTTCACTCTCTTTGTATAATTCTTCCATAATTTCACACATATCATTTTCACCTCTTTCAATATCCTTGTAATATCCAACTCTGTCGGCTAAATCCTTATAGTACATATCTTTTGCATCTTTGCAATTCATATCGTGCATAAGTCTGCCGAGTTCTGTATCATCTTGAATTTTTGAGTTCACATATATGATATGACTTCTGTCCCCAAAAGGTTTGTTGTCTAATTTTTTTATTGTTCTGTCAATGTGGTATATAGGCTTATTTCCACCCAATATATCACTTCTTGTAATTAAGATAACATAGGTTTCGGGTAGGTCTGTCCATTCGTCGCTTTTATCAAGCTCTGTTGTATCAATGATACTGCTGTTAAATCTTGCTCTTTCGGGAACAGAACCCTCGTTGGCATTCTGCACTTCAACATTGATTTTTTTGCCCTCTATTGTTTCTGCCCATATATCAAGTCTTGCAGCACGACCGTTGTAATTGGGCATATCATATTATGTACGAATTTTTTTGATTTTTACCTTCATTTCCAAAATTATTTTTAACAATAGCTCCGCACAATCTTTGTCTTTAAAAACTACACTCATAAAGGTATCTGACATAAGGGTAAACCTTTGTATTGCCTTGTAATATTTATTATGCAGTTTTTCTTTTCTCTGTATACTTGCTTTATCGTTTGGTTTTTCTTCTGCCACATCATCACTTCCTTTCGGCTTTAAAAAAACACATCTGTTAAGATTATAATAACACATTTTCAATGATTTTTCAATCATTCCAAAACAAAAAAACTATGAAAACGCTGAATAAATAGTTAAGGCAATACCGCACAATTATAATTTCACAGATTTGAATGATATTTCCCGTTACTGCGTCAAAACCTCTTATCATAGGCTCCGACTATGATTGCAAGCTTTTTCCTTACACTAAAAAATATTATCTAAAACCTGCTTTATTGAATTATGTGGTATTACCTTAAAGGTACTTGTCAACGATAATTTTATGAAATGAACGTGATATTATTCTAAAATTTCTTGATGAATATTAGTTTTTGTAATATAATACACTTAGCGAATATTAACAATTTTCCGAAAGGATGGTTGTATGCTTCAAACACCATTTCACGCATATTATGCGGCAATGAAATTGAATATGCTACAGGATGAAGATACGTTGCTTCCAGTGTTTGCTGAGGGTAAAATTAATGTTTATCCTTATCAGGTTGCAGCTGCCTTATTTGCTGCTCGCAATCCTTATCAAAAAGGCGTGATTTTATGCGATGAGGCAGGTATGGGTAAAAGTCACGAAGCGATGCTTGTAATTTCACAAAGCATATATGAAGGTAAAAATAATATTTTAATTGCTATACCTAACCCCGATTTGCTTATCCAGTGGACAGAAATAATTTCTGAAAGATATAGTGTACCATACATTGCGATTAATGATACAGAAAGTATAGTACAGAATTTAACGGACATTGACGGAATTATATTTGCAACAAACGACTTCATAGTACATAATATCGAAGAATTTGAAAGGGTAAATTGGGATATTATCGTTTTTGAAGAAGCGAATGTTCTTTCGTCTGTATATCGGGACGAAAATACGTTTATGGGTGGTAGTAAATATGCGAGATTGTTAAAGGAATTTTCAAAAAACACATTTAAAATTCTTCTTACTGGCACGCCTATAGAAAAGAATATAATGGACTTGTATGGACTGATATATTTTATTGATGATGAATTGCTTCCAGAACCCGATACATATATGAAAAGGTATTTGCGTAAGCCTGAGAATTATGCGGAGCTTGCGGACAAAGTAAGTAAATATTGTTTCAGAACGCTGCGAAGTCAGGCTAAGCGATATGCAAAAATACCTAAACGTCTGCATATAACCCTTGAATATGAGGCAAGCGAAAAAGAGAAAGAGCTGTACAATCTGCTTTTCGCATACATAGAGAAGCCTAACAAAATCGCTTTTCCGCAAATGGAGCAATATGACTTAGCACTTATGCTGTTGGGGCTATTATCTTCATCAACGGCGGCAATAAAAGCGAGCCTAAAAAATATAATTAAACGGCTTGATGAATCAGCAGAAAAACAAAAATTTGAAATAATGCTTGCCACTGCAAATGACATTATTGAAGATGTAAAATCAAAGGAACTGCTAAAAGCTCTTGACACAATATTTCCGCTTCTAAAACGATTGGGTGCAAATCGAAAAGCTCTTATTTTTACAGAGAGTGTGGAAACGCAGAAATATCTCTATGGTCTGCTCAAGAATAAATTCAAAACTCTTGTATATAATGGTCAGTCCAATGTAGATTATACAGTAATCAAGCAATTCAAAGAGGACGGAGAAATCCTTATCTCCACCGACAACGGAGCTAAAGGATATAATCTTGAGGAATGTGCGTTTGTCGTAAACTATGATTTGCTTTACAACACGTTGAAAATGGAGCAGCGGATTGACCGAATTCATAGAATTAATCAGCAAAATGATTGCATTGTGCTGTCCTTCATCAACAAAGAGAATTTTGCTGATGTACGCAAGCTGGAGCTTGTATCGAAAAGGCACATTCTCTCTGATGGTGTTTTTGGAGTTTCTGATGTGGTAATAGGTGGTTTTAGTGATAGTATGGAGAAGGCTATAAAAACCCTTAATGCAAGAACAAAAGCACAGGTTGAAAGGGATTACCAAACCACTTTGCTGAAAAACGAAAAGGAAAACCGTCAAAGTATTGAAGCGGCGGAAAATATCCTTTTTACAACCTTTACAAAGGAGTTAGCAAACAAGATAAAGATAACACCGCAATATGCCAAAGAACGTTCCAAAGTGATAAATGAGGAACTGTGGGAGCTTACCAAATATTACTTTAATGAATATAACAAAGAAAATACAGATTGCCGTTTTGATATAAACGATGAAAATAGGACAATTCGGGCAACCGATTATACAGAGCTTCCCCAACTCTTTTATTATCCAACGAGCAGCGGAAACAAGCCATATAAGGCACTTAAAGAATTTAAGAAGTTTTCACTTTTGTCACCGCTTACAAAAGGTATTACCTTTAATATCGGGTGTGCTGATTACGGCAGCATTAAGGCGGATTGCGAAAAATGTACGATAGCTTTTTATCTAATAAAAATTTATGCCGGAAATCGTGAAATAAAAAGTATTCCGACTCTTGTGGGCATAACAGAGGATAGCAGAATTTTATCCCACAATGAATGTGAGGATATACTAAACAGTCCTGTTTATTCCTTTAAGGAACAGGGAGAGAGAAAACCATATTGGTTAAAATCTGAAAATTCTGATAAAATGGACAGTTTTTTGAACCTTGATGAATATGTGAAATGCGAGGAAGAAAAACTGACACCGATACAGCACGAAGAAATTGACAGAATGAAACTTGCTGCTGCAAACAAGAAAAACGCACTTCTCCATTCCCTTAATGATGTGGAGCTTGATATTAAACAGGCTGAAAAGGAAATGGAAAGCGTAAAGTCAGACAGGCTGAAACTTTTGATGATAGAACGGAGAATATCGGCTCTAAAAAATGAGCTATTAAAGAAAAAAGAGGGTTTGTTCTTTGATGAAATGCGTGTTGATGTAGATTTGGAGAATAATATAAATGAATTTTTAGGCAGAGAAAAAATTACGGCAAAAGCCGCAAGACAGTTTGTTGTGGAGGTAAATTAAATTGGAGCAAAACAATGATAAAAACCACATAAATGTAAAACGGAGGAATAAGAAAATGGCTGATAAATTGTAAGCGTCAATTCAAGCACACCTAGAAAAACCTCAGCATCAGTAGTATAATTA
>CABVAP010000080.1 GCA_902496345.1 uncultured Eubacteriales bacterium | reverse complement strand
AGGGGAACACCCCTGCACCCCCGACATTTGGCAGTTTGTAGGCAATTTAATTTTTTATTTGCAATCGTTTATGGATTTGTTTTAGCAAAGATAAAGTTTTTGTGAAAATTTTAGATTAGCCACCTTTAGTCGACAGCAAGACAGGAAACGTAGTTTCCGGCAAAAGTTTTCGTCCACCTTTTTCAAAAGGTGGCCAGAGTTTGAGACGGAGTCTCAAGGTTTTAAAAGATTTTGACAAACCCCAATTTGTACAGTTTTTTGTTGAAAAATCGAATACATAGATGTTGCAAAAAAATTAAATCTGTGGTATAATACGTAGTGGTTTAAAAAACTACAAAATATTGTTATTTTCGATATAACCTTTTATGCCCATTTTTTGGCTGATAGCCTATGCTATTGGCTTTGTTGGCTTTGAAGTATGTTGAAATGCTATGTTTTGTAATTTGTAAAAATTGGTAAGACGTCTTGATGAATTACTTGCTAGCTTAATTCTGATAGACTTTAAAATATTTTATAGAAGTTTTGAGAGTGAGGTTTACAAAATGAAAAAACTTGAGCTACTTTACACAGGTAAAGCAAAAAAAGTATACGCTACAGAAAATCCTGACTACTGCATCTTTGAATACAAAGACGCTGCTACTGCTTTTAACGGTCAAAAGGTTGGTTCTTTTGATGGTAAAGGTATGATTAATAACAAAATGGCTAACGCTATCTTTAAACTCCTTGAAAAAGACGGTGTTAAAACTCATCTTGTTGAAGAACTTAGCGACAGAGAAACTCTTGTTAAAAAAGTTAAAATTGTTCCTCTTGAAGTTATTGTACGTAATATCTCTGCTGGTAGTTTCTGCAAAAGATACGGCACAGAAGAAGGTATCGTTTTTGAAGAACCTACTATTGAATTTAGCTATAAAAATGACGCTTTAGGCGACCCACTTATTAATTCTTACCACGCTATCGCTCTTGGTATCGCTACTAAAGACGAAATTGAACAAATTAAAAAAATGGCCTTTACCGTTAACGAATCCCTTAAAAAGATTTTCCTTAAAATGGGCATTAAACTCGTTGACTTTAAACTTGAATTTGGTAAAGACAGCTCTGGAACTATCGTTCTCGCTGATGAAATATCCCCTGATACTTGCCGTCTTTGGGACGCTGAAACTAACAAAAAACTCGACAAAGACAGATTTAGATTTGACTTAGGTGAGTTTAGTGATGTTTACTTTGAAGTTTGGAACAGACTTAAAGAATGTTATGGTGAAATCTAAGGAGGACTCTAGTTATGGCTAATCTCCACGAAGAATGTGGTGTTTTCGGTATATGGGACCCTGAGGGTCATTGTGCTAACAGCACTTATTACGGTCTTGTTGCTCTTCAACACAGAGGTCAAGAGGGCTGTGGTATCGCTGTAAACCAAAATCGTGAAATTTCTCACCACAAAGATGTTGGACTTGTTAATGAAGTTTTTAATGAAGAAATTCTTGAAAAACTCCCTGGTACTATGGCTGTTGGTCACGTTAGATATTCTACTGCCGGTGGTAGCTTACGTGAAAATGTGCAGCCACTTGTTCTCCGTTATGTAAAAGGTTCTCTTGCTCTTGCTCACAACGGCAACATCGTTAATACTGCTGAGCTTAAAGCTAACCTTGAACGCAACGGTGCTATCTTTCAGACAACTGCTGATACTGAAATTATCGCTTACTTAATCGCTAGAGAAAGACTTAACACAGGCTCTATCGAAGAATCTGTTAAAAAAGTTATGCAAATGTTAAAAGGTGCTTTCTCTTTACTTGTTATGAGTCCTAAAAAACTTATCGCAGCAAGAGACCCTTGGGGTTTCCGTCCTCTCTGTATGGGTAAAAGAGGCGATGCTATTATTTTCGCATCTGAAAGCTGTGCTTTTGACTCTATCGATGCTGAATTTATTCGTGACCTTGAACCTGGTGAAATCGTTGTTGTTGAAGACGGCGAAATTAGAGTTGACAAAGAACTTTGCAAAACTGCTAAACCTAGCTTATGTATTTTCGAATACATCTATTTCTCTAGACCTGACAGTGTTGTTGATGGTCAAATGGTTCACGAGGCTAGAAAAAAAGCCGGTGCTTTACTTGCTCAACAATCTGATACAAAAGCTGACATCGTAATCGGTGTTCCTGACTCTGGTCTTAGTGCAGCTGCTGGTTATGCTGAACAATCTGGAATACCTTATGACACTGGTTTCGTTAAAAACAAATATATCGGTAGAACTTTCATCAAACCTCAACAGTCTAGCCGTGAAATCGCTGTTAAAATGAAACTTAATGTCCTTAAAACTGCTGTAAAAGGCAAACGTGTAATTATGGTTGACGATAGTATCGTTCGTGGTACTACAAGTGGTAGAATTATTAAAATGCTTAGGGACGCTGGAGCTACTGAGGTTCACGTTAAAATCTCTTCTCCTCCTTTCACTTGGCCTTGTTTCTTCGGTACTGACATACCATCTAGGGGCGAACTTATCGCAAACCAAAAAACAGTTCAGGAAACAGCTGAGGCTATCGGTGCAGACAGCTTAGACTATTTAAGCATAGAAAATCTTCACAAAATCGCACCAGACTCTACCTGTCCTTCTTTCTGTGACGCTTGTTTCACAGGAAATTATGCTGTTGACGTTGACCACCTTTTAAAATAAAAACAACTGGCTTATAAACTGACAAAGCTAATTGATTTTTTATAACAAACGGTTTTATTAAAAAGTTTTTTCAAAATAGATAAAATATATATCAGAAAGGAATTTTCATAAATGAAAAAAGATATTTACGAAAGTCCTCTTAATTCAAGATATGCAAGTGACGAAATGAAAGCTGTTTTCTCTCCTGATAAAAAATTTAGAACTTGGAGAAAGCTCTGGATTACTCTTGCTGAGGCTGAAAAAGAACTCGGACTTAACATCACAGATGAACAAATCGCTGAACTCAAAAAATTTCAAGACGACATTAACTATGAAGTTGCTATCGAAAGAGAAAAAGCAGTCCGTCACGACGTTATGGCTCACATATTCGCTTATGGCGAACAATGCCCTACTGCTAAACCTATAATTCATTTAGGTGCTACTAGCTGTTATGTTGGCGACAACACAGACGTTATCGTTATGACTGAAGCTATGAAAATTATTAAAGCTAAAGTTTTATCTGTAATCTCTAAACTTGCTGACTTCGCTATGGAATATAAAGATATGCCTACACTTGGTTTTACACATTTTCAGGCTGCTCAGCTTACTACAGTTGGTAAGAGAGCTTGTTTATGGATTCAAGACCTTATGATGGACTTGGAAAGCATTGACTTCTGCCTTGATAATGTTAAACTTTTAGGCTCTAAAGGTACTACTGGTACTCAAGCTAGCTTTATGGAACTTTTTGACAATGATGAGGAAAAAGTTAAAAGACTTGACCAGCTTATAGCTGAAAAACTTGGCTTTAAAGGCGTTTTCGCTGTTTCTGGTCAAACTTACACAAGAAAACTTGACAGCATTTTTGCAAATACTTTATCTGGTATCGCTCAAAGCTGTACAAAATTCTCTAATGATATGCGTCTTTTACAACATCTTAAAGAAATGGAAGAACCTTTTGAAAAACAACAAGTTGGTTCTTCTGCTATGGCATATAAGAGAAACCCTATGCGTTCTGAAAGAATCGCCGGTCTTGCTAGATACGTTATGGTTGATGTTTTAAACCCTGCAATTACTGCTGCTACTCAATGGTTTGAAAGAACTCTTGACGATTCATCTAACAAGAGAATTTCTATTCCGGAAGCTTTCCTCGCTACTGACGCAATCTTAAACATCTACATCAACGTTGCTGATAACTTTGTTGTTTACCCTAAAGTTATCGAAAAGAGAATTATGGAAGAACTTCCTTTTATGGCAACTGAAAATATTATGATGGACGCTGTAAAAATGGGTGGTGACCGTCAGGAACTTCACGAAAGAATTAGAACTCACTCTATGGAAGCTGCTAAAGTTGTTAAAGTTGAAGGTGGCAAAAATGACCTTATCGAAAGAATCGTAAATGACCCTGCTTTTGGTCTTACTCTTTCTGATATTAACAAAATTCTTGCTCCTAAAAACTTTATTGGTCGTGCTCCTGGACAAGTTAAAGAATATATCGAACAACAAGTTAAACCTGTTATCGAGGCTAACAAAGACGTTTTAATTGGTCATTCTGAATTAAACGTTTAATTGATATAAAGATTTAAAAGTGACTTAAAATAAGGTATACTTTGATTGATTTTTCCTCTTTGGTGTTTCTACAGAAATGCCAAAGAGGTTTCGGATTAAAACAGTTTTGTTTTATCTGATTTGATTATTTTTATTTTAACTATATTTAATTATAGGAGGATTTTTTAAATGGTTAAAGCTATTGTTGGTGCTAACTGGGGTGACGAGGGTAAAGGTAAAATTACCGATATGTGTGCTGCTGAATCTGACATCGTTGTTAGATTTCAAGGCGGTAGCAACGCAGGTCACACTATTATAAATGACAAAGGTAAGTTTGCACTTCATCAACTTCCTTCTGGTATTTTTCACGAAGACACTTTAAACATCATTGCAAACGGTGTTGCCCTTAACGTTGAATACCTTATGAAAGAAATTGAATCTGTAAAATCTGCCGGCGTAAACTTTAAACTTCTTATCTCTGACAGAGCTCAAGTTCTTCTTCCTCACCACGTTTTACTTGACACTTACGAAGAAGAAAGACTTGGAGATAAAAAATTTGGTTCTACAAAATCTGGTATCGCTCCTTTCTTTGCTGACAAATATTCTAAAGTTGGTATTCAAGTTTGGGAATTGTATGAACCAGAACACCTTAAAGAAAAACTTAAAACTATGTATGAAAAGGTAAATGTTCAGTTCAAATACCTTTACAACAAACCAGAAATTGACTACAACGAAGTTTTTGATGTTTTATGTGGATATGCTGAAACTATAAAAGACCACGTTGCTAACACTTCTGAAATTTTAAGAAAAGCTATCAAAGAAGGTAAAAATATTTTACTTGAAGGTCAGCTTGGTGCTTTAAAAGATACAGACCACGGTATTTATCCTTTCGTTACAAGTTCATCTACACTTGCTGGTTATTCTGCTGTTGGTGCTGGTATCCCACCTTATGAAATTAAAAATATTACTGTTATAACAAAAGCATACTCTAGTGCTGTTGGTGAAGGCCCTTTTGTTTCTGAACTCTTTGGTGACGAAGCTGACGAACTTAGACGCAAAGGTGGCGACAGTGGCGAATTTGGTGCTACTACAGGCAGACCTAGACGTGTTGGTTACTTTGACGCTGTTGCTACTCGTTATGGTTGTGAAGTTCAAGGTGCTACTGAAGTTGTTATGACTTGTCTTGATGTTTTAAGCTATATGGACGAAATCAAAGTTTGTACTGGTTATGAGCTTGACGGAAAAGAATATAAAGAATTTTTAACAACTGAAAATCTTTACAAAGCAAAACCTGTTTACACTACTCTTGAGGGCTGGAAAACTGACATTAGAGGTATCAACTCTTATGATGAACTTCCAGAAAAAGCTAAAGCTTATGTTGAATTTATCGAAAAAGAGCTTGGTGTTAAAATTTCTATGGTTTCTAACGGACCTAAGAGAGATGAAATCTTAAAAAGATAAAGATTACAAATAAAAACCTTGGGCTTTGGCTCAAGGTTTTTTTTAGTGAAAAATTGTAAGTCTATGGGATATGGTAAAGTTAAAATTTTAAGGTACTACAGTTTTTTTAAAAGAGTCTTGACATATTATTATAGAATAATTATAATTATCAAGAATATAGAAAATTTTAATAATCATAAGAATTTGAAATTTTATTTTATTATTAAAAAGGAGTTGTGAGTTAATTATGACAAACGAAAATAAAAGTTATTCAGTAAAGGATATTTGCCTCGCTGGTCTTTTTATAGCTATTGTCTGTGTGGGAACTATGTTTATTTCTCTTAAAGTGCCTGCTACAGAGGGTTATATCCATTTTGGTGACGGTTTTATACTTATCATTGCTATTTTATTTGGTAAAAAATTTGGTGCTGTAGCCGGTGGTGTTGGTTCTGCACTTGCTGATATTTTATTGGGATACCCTCATTGGGCTGTTTTTACTCTTATTATAAAGGGTTTAATGGGTTATGTTGCTGGTAGCATTAAAGATTATGACAGCGAAAATTCTAAATTCTTTTCTGTTAAAAATATATCTGCTGCCTTCGTTGCTGAAATTATTATGATTGTCGGATATTTTATAGGTGGCGTTCTCCTTAAAGGTTTCTTTATGACTCCTGACGCTGCAACTCTTGAAGCTGCTGGTGTTGCTTCCGCATTTGATTATGGCGTTATTCAATCGGTTTCTTCTGTTGCTGAAAATGTTATTCAAGGTATCGGCGGTATCGTTGTATTTGACATTATTGGCTTTGCATTACATAATGCTAAAATCGTTCGTTTTGCAAAATAATTTTTATCTTTTCATTAAAAAACTCTTTATTGTTTTGTGAAAAAATGATATAATTATTAAAACGTTGATTGATTTTTATTTTTAGAGAGAGTTATCGTTTTTTTTGAAATTTATTTTTGTTGCTTTATTTACAAAGGTGTATTTATCGCAAGATATTGACTATTATTACTGTGAGAAAGGTGTAAGTCTATAATGGAACATTTGGTTATTAACGGTCAAAAACAGCTCTCAGGAGATGTTTTTATAAGTGGAGCAAAAAACGCAGTTGTTGCTATCATTCCTGCAGCTATTATGGCTAAAGGTAAATGTGTCATCGAAAATTTGCCTGCTATTGAAGACGTTACAAATCTTATTGATATTTTAACTAATATGGGGGCTGAGTGCAAACTTAACGAGGATAACACTCTTACTATTGATAGCACAAATGTTACACAGTGTTGTGCGACTTATGAGGCTGTTAGAAAAATTAGGGCATCTTACTATCTTATGGGTGCTTTGCTCGGTAGATTTAAAAAAGCTGAGGTTGCTATGCCTGGTGGTTGTAACTTTGGTACAAGACCTATTGACCAACATTTAAGAGGGTTTAAAGCTCTTGGTGCTGACTATACTATTCAACACGGCGTTGTTAAGCTTTCTGCTGAAAGACTTATCGGAAGCCACATTTACCTCGATATGCCTAGCGTTGGTGCAACCATTAATATTATGCTTGCTGCTACTATGGCAGAGGGTGTTACTGTTATCGAAAATGCTGCAAAAGAACCTCATATCGTTGATACTGCTAACTTTTTAAATATGCTTGGTGCAAACATTAAAGGTGCCGGTACTGATGTTATTAAAATATCTGGTGTTAATGAACTTCACGGTGCTGAATATATGATTATTCCTGACCAAATTGAGGCCGGTACTTATATGATTGCTGCTGCTATGGCTGGTGGTGATGTTACTGTTAAAAACATAATACCTAAACATATGGACCCTCTTTCTGCTAAACTTCAAGAAATGGGTTGTATGCTTTATGAGGGTGACGACTCTATCAGAGTTGTTTCAACTGGAAATTTACAGCCTACAACTGTTAAAACTATGGCGTATCCGGGATTTCCAACTGACCTACAACCTCAAATGGTTGCTTTACTCTGTGCTGCTAACGGTACAAGTATCTTAACAGAAAATGTCTGGGAAAGTAGATTTCAATATATAAATGAGCTTAAACGACTTGGTGGTAACATCACCGTTGAAGGTAGAGTTGCTGTTATTGAGGGCGTTAAACAGCTTATGGGTGCTGAAGTAAATGCAACAGACCTTAGAGCCGGTGCAGCTCTTGTTATCGCTGGACTTGCAGCAAAAGGAACAACAACTATCGGTAATGTTAAATATATTGATAGAGGATACGAAAAAATAGAACATAAACTTAGAGCTATTGGTGCTGATATTAAACGTGTTAAAGTAGAGCAGGGGTAATTGATTATGGCTTTCAATTTTGCAACTATCGCTAGTGGAAGTAGTGGAAACAGCATTTTTGTTGGAACTGAAAATACAAAAATTTTGGTGGACGCAGGTCTTAGTGGTAAAAAAATTCAAGACGGTCTTTCTGACCTTGGTGTCGCTGGCTCTGACCTTGACGGTATTTTTGTTACTCACGAACATATCGACCACGTTCAAGGAATTGGTGTTCTATCAAGAAGATTTAATCTTCCTGTATACGCAACAGAGGGGACCTGGAACGCTATGCCGTCCTCTATAGGACAGATAAAAGACGAAAATAAAAAAATCGTCTACAGCGAAAAAGAATGCTGTATAAAAGACCTTTGCATAAAACCTTATGCAATACCACACGATGCTAAAGAGCCTGTTGGTTACAGTATTTTAAACGATAAAATTAAAGTTTCTATCGCAACGGACATCGGTCACGTTACTGAAACTATTATGGAAAACATAAAAGATTGTGATTTACTTTTGCTTGAAAGTAACCACGATATTGATATGCTTAAAAATGGTACTTATCCTTATCCCCTTAAACAACGTATTCTTGGGAATGAGGGACATTTATCAAACGAAACTGCCGGCAAGCTTTTGGCTTGGGCTATATGCCAGAATGCTAAACTTAAAAATGTTTTTCTTGGGCATTTGAGCAAAGAAAACAATACGCCTGAAACGGCTTTTTACACTGTTAAAGAAATTCTTGACAGCTATGACATTGAAATCGGTAAAGAACTTAACGTCTATATGGCTGCTCGTTATGGCGTTGATAGACAGATTCAACTTGCGTGAAAATTATGAAAATAGATATTATTTGTGTTGGAAAAATTAAAGAAAAATATTTTAAAGATGCTATTTCTGAATATTCTAAAAGGCTCTCTAGATATGTAAACCTCTCTATAACTGAAGTCCCTGACGAAAAGGCACCTGAAAACCTTAGTGAGTCGGAACAAGTTATGGTCAAAAACAAAGAGGGTGAAAGAATTTTAAAAGCTATCAAAAATTCTTTTGTTGTTGTTTTGGATTTAAAGGGCAAAAAGCTATCTAGTGAGGGGCTTGCTGATTTTATCCAAAAAACTACGGTTTCTGGGAACGGTGCTATGACTTTTATTATTGGTGGGTCACTTGGTCTTTCTGATGAAGTTATTAAAAAAGCTGATTTTAGGCTTTGTTTTTCAGATATGACATTCCCTCATCAACTTATGAGAGTTATTCTACTTGAACAGATTTATAGAGCTGAAAGAATTTTAAACAACGAACCTTATCATAAGTAACAATGATTTTTATACTTAGGCTGTCAATTTTGGGCAGTCTTTATATATATCTATAGATTTTTTATTAATTGTTTGACATTCTACTGTTTTGTGGTATAATTACAATAAGCCTTGGTAGTTTGTTTTTATTGGTCTTAATTTTAACAAACGTCGGCAGTTTATCGGATATTATAATTTTTTAAAAGAAATTTTACTATAAAATAATTTGACAACTTTACAAAATTAATGATAAAATTATAGCATTAATAGAGTTATTGATTTCAAATTTATCTTTACTTTAAGGAGTTGACAGTTAATGAGTGCTTGGGGATTTGAGCAAATTGATACGGATACGTTGCGAGAAATCGCAAACATTGGGTCTGGTACTGCCGCAGGAAGTCTTGCTAGTCTTTTGAAAGACAAGATTACAATGACTGTTCCTGAAGTTGATACTCCAGAATTTAAAAATCTTCCTGATATATTAAACGGTGCTGACAAGATTGTTGCTAGTGTTCTTGTTAGAATTTCTGGTGATATTAAAGGTATGATGATGTACGTTATGGACGAGTATTCTGCTTGTATGCTTGCCAACAGACTTTTGAATAAGAAAAATAGAAGTCTTTATGATTTTGGTGAAATGGAGTTATCTGTTATAACTGAAATCGGAAACATTCTTACAAGTTCTTATCTCACAAGTTTATCTAGTCTTTTGAAATTTAAAATTAACAAGTCCGTTCCTTATCTTTCTATCGATATGGCTGGGGCTATCTTGAGCGTTCCTGCTATCGAATTTGGTAAGGTTGGAGATACTGTTTTACTTATTAAGTCTACTCTTAAAGACGATACATACAATATGTTTGGTTTCTTTATCCTTATACCTGATTTTGGGGATATTTAAAAGTTTTGAACTTTTGGAAAACAAGAGAAATAAGAAGAGCCACCGTTTTAACGGTGGCTCTTCTCTGTTATGACAAGTCTATAAAATTGGGGTTTGTAGGGGTAGACCTTTTTGAGTAAAAAGATTTAAAAAACTAGTTTTGTGGTGGTTTTGGTTTTTGGTTTATAATCCGATTTCATCGGAAATCTATTTATTTGCCTACGGCGTGGTACTTTTTGATTGCAAAAAGTACCCAAAAACCTGGGGGGTTTCGATTCCCCCCAGACCCCCACAAACGAGCAGGGGAACACCCCTGCACCCCCGACATT
>CABVAP010000079.1 GCA_902496345.1 uncultured Eubacteriales bacterium | reverse complement strand
TCCCCTGCTCGTTTGTGGGGGTCTGGGGGGAATCGAAACCCCCCAGGTTTTTGGGTACTTTTTGCAATCAAAAAGTACCACGCCGTAGGCAAATAAATAGATTTCCGATAAAATCGGATATAACCCCAAAATCAAAACCACCACAAAACCAGTTTTTTAAATCTTTTTACTCAAAAAGATTTACCCCTACAAACCACAATTTATTTAATATTTATATTTTGTGAAATTTCTGCATATAATTTTGTTATAGATATTACGTGAAAGGAAATTTAAACTATGAAAAATAAAAAGATTAAAATGCTTGTAATTGCAATACTTGTTCCTCTGGTGATTGGTTTTGTTTCGTATCTGTTGACTAAAGATAATATCCAAAATTATAGTGAAAATGTTGTTAAACCGGCTTTGACTCCACCAACTATCTTGTTCCCTATAGTTTGGACAATTTTGTATGTACTTATGGGAATCTCGTCTTATAGGGTGTTTGTATCTAAAAACCTATCATCGCAAAATGCTCTGCTTGTGTATGTAATTCAATTGTTCTTTAATTTCTTTTGGAGTATAATATTCTTTAATCTGAAGGCTTACTTGGTGGCTTTTGTGTGGCTTGTTATTATGATTATTCTTATAGCTATTATGGTTTTGAAATTTTACAAAATTGATAAGTTGGCTGGAATTTTACAAATTCCTTATTTACTTTGGTCTTTATTCGCTGCTTATTTGAATTTTAATGTTTATTTGTTAAATATGTGATATTTTAAAACATAAAATAAAAAATCTGTATAAATCAGTTTGGTGGAAGCTGATTTATACAGATTTTTTTGATATTTATTTAATTTGTATTATTTGGTGGTGTATAAAAGTTTATGATTAGGGTGGGAAATATATAAAAAATTACGAATTTTCAGGGGAGTTAGTAGAGGTAGAGGGTTCGGAAAGTTTATTGATTTCAGAGGGATTAGGGGCTTTTATAGTTTCTTTTTCAAGTTTTATTTGTTTTTCTTCTGTCTGTTCTTTTGGTTGTTCGGTAACTGATTTTTTATATCTGTTACGCCACATTTGTTCCGTGTTTTTAAATTCCTCGTTTTTTCTATTTATTGAAGATATAAGTTTTTCGATTTGTTTATCTTTAAATGAAAGCTGTTGATTTAAAAGTGCTATTTGATTTTTTAATCTTTCTATTGTGTTGCTTGTATCTGTTGTATATTCGGGTTTTTCGTTCTGTTTTTCATTATAAACTGATGCCATAGCTATATTTTGTGGCATTTCGGTTTTTGTATTTTTAGGTGGATTTTTTTGTGGTGTTGCTTGTTTTAAATGAAAATCTTGCGATATTTCAGGCATTATTTGAATGTTACATATATTTATTCTATCGGTATACAAATTTTCTATATTAAAATGGTTTTTATCGGATTGTACAAATGTTAAATATATTGCTTTTTCAAGATTTCTTGGTATTTTGCCTGTGTATTTAGCCGGACTTGAAAAAGTTTCGCCATTATCTGAAGATGTTACATAAAAAAAGCCGGACGGTGTTTTCCAAAAGGCATATAGCGTATTGTCTACAGAAAATAATTCGCAACTATCTATCTGCTGAAATTCCCCTAGTGTTATGTAATTACTCATACCGTTAATAGATTTTTTCTTATACAATACTTTTGTTGAAAAAAAGTTTTTTGATGTAAAAAGAAAATGTACAGCGTCATTTGTTGGCAATATACTCGATATTCCCAGTCTATACGTTGATGAGTAAATAGAGTTATATTCGCCTATTGCATTTAAGTTTATCTCTCTATAACCTATATTATTTTCGTTGGAATTTTTATTTTGTTTATAGAATAAAATTCCATAACCATTTGTTATTAAATTTAATTTGAAAATAAAGTTGTCTATTGCTCTTGCTGTGTCTATTTTTTCGGCTTTACTCCAGTTTCCTTTTCCGTCAAAATTTTGTTTCATTATATCATAGCAATTTTTTTTATTTGACGGAATATTATAAACAAGGCTCATCTGTAAACCATTTTCAAGACAATAAAATATTATATTATTATTCGATTTACCATTGCTTTTTAAAATTACGTTTTCGTTCCAGTCATTTCCTTTTTTTCTTAGATGTATTATATCGCCATTTAAATTTTGACAAAATAAATATATCTCACCATTTTTACACAGGTTTACTGTGTAGTTTTCCCTGACGTCTTTAATTATTCCCCTTTCGCTATAACTCATATCGGCTAATAGCTCTCTTACAAAAATATTTCCATTGTCGTAGTAAAAGCAAAGCATTTTTTCCGGATTTATTTTAACTATATATCTATTATTCAAAATGTTTAACCTCACATAAAATTTATATTTTAGTATATTAATTCTAAAAGATATTTATAACAAAATAAACATTGACATTTTTCACGAATTTAACTACACTATATTTGATTTATTGATAATTTCATTGCTATTTTATCTAATGGAAATCTAAATCATAATTTAATTTGTTATTGAATAAGATTGTCTATAGTTCTGGAGGAATTTTATGTTAATAAGAAAAGCTAAAATAGAGGATTTGCAACAACTTCTTGATATTTACAATTATGAAGTTGTAAACGGAACGGCAACACTCGATTTAAACCCAAAGAGCATAAAAGAGTGGGAACAATGGTTTTATGCTCATAATGTTGGAAATCACCCTTTATTTGTTGCCGAAATAGACGGAAAAGTTGCAGGTTACACAAGTTTTTCATCTTTTAGAGAAAAAGAAGCGTACAAGTCAACTGTTGAATTATCTGTTTATATAAGTCTGGATTTTCGTAGACAGGGTGTAGCAACGGAACTTATGCGATATATACTCGATGAAGCAAAAAAATCAGATGATATACACACAATTGTTTCCGTAATTACTGATGGAAATGACGCAAGCCAAAAATTACATCAAAAATTCGGATTTGAATTTTGTGGAACTATTAAAGAAGTTGGTACAAAATTTGGCAAATATGTAAACATAAATAACTACAGTATTTCTGTTAAAAGATAAGGACTTATTGTAGATAAATAAAATTTACTGTTGTATTTTGAAAAAAAATACTTTATAATAGGTAGATAAAGTTTGTATCGACAAGGAGAATTATGTTATGGAACATTTTAAAGTTGGTATAGATATTGGCTCAACTACTATAAAATTAGTTGTTTTAAATTCTGACAAAGAAATTGTTTTTGCAGAATACAGACGACATTTATCAAGTATTCAAGAAACTCTTATAGCTCTTATTGAAGAGGCTAAAGAAAAACTTGGAAATATAAAATTTAATGCTATGATTACCGGTTCCGGTGGTCTTTCAATTTCTAATTGGATTGGTATGCCTTTTATTCAAGAGGTTGTTTCCGTATCTAATGTAATTGATGTTATTGCACCTAAAACAGATGTTGCTATCGAAATAGGTGGGGAAGATGCGAAAATAATCTATTTCACAAACGGAATAGAACAAAGAATGAACGGTATTTGTGCCGGTGGTACAGGTGCTTTTATTGACCAAATGGCTACACTTCTTCAAACAGACGCACAGGGACTTAATGAACTTGCTAAAAAACACAAGGTAATTTATCCTATTGCTGCCAGATGTGGCGTTTTCGCAAAAAGTGATATTCAACCACTTATCAATGAGGGGGCAGCTAAACCGGACCTTGCTGTTTCTATTTTTCAAGCTGTTGTTAATCAAACAATTTCCGGACTTGCTTGTGGTAAGCCTATAAAGGGAAATGTGGCATTTTTGGGCGGACCTTTACATTTCTTATCAGAACTTAAAGAAAGATTTGTTGACGTTCTTAACCTTAAACCGGAAAATGTTATTGAACCTAAAAACTCTCATTTATTTGCAGCAATGGGTGCTGCTTTTTCTGCTGGAAAAAGTGAACTTTTTGACTTTGATGGGCTTATCTCAAATATGAAAAAAGAAAAACATATCACTATGGAAATAAGCCGTCTTGACCCACTTTTTAAAAGTGGTGACGATTATATGGAATTTAAAAACCGTCACGAAAAAGCTGTTGTGCCTAAAGGTGACCTTAAATCTTACAAAGGTGATGTATTCCTTGGAATTGATTCCGGTTCAACAACAAGTAAACTTGCTTTGATTGGCACAGACGGTCAACTCCTTTATTCGTTCTATGGAAGTAATGAGGGTAATCCACTTAAAACTATAAGCAGAGCATTAAAAGATATTTATACACAGTTGCCAGAGGGTGTTACAATAAAAAATTCTTGTGTTACCGGATATGGTGAGGCACTTATAAAAGAGGCTCTTATGATTGACCTTGGCGAAATTGAAACAGTTGCACACTTTAAAGCTGCTGCGTTCTTTAGACCTGATGTTGATTTTATACTTGACATCGGTGGGCAAGATATGAAATGTATCAGAATAAAAGACGGTGTTATCGATAACGTACTTCTTAATGAGGCTTGTTCTGCCGGTTGTGGTTCATTTATTGAAACTTTTGCTAAATCTCTTGGATATGACGCTCCGGAATTTGCTAAAATTGCTTTATTCGCTAAAAACCCTATTGACCTTGGCTCAAGATGTACTGTGTTTATGAACTCTCGTGTTAAACAAGCTCAAAAAGAGGGCACTGAGGTCGCTGATATTTCTGCCGGTCTTGCTTATTCTGTTATTAAAAATGCTCTACAAAAAGTTATTAAAATAACTTACCCTGAAGATATGGGTAAAAAAATAGTTGTTCAGGGTGGTACATTCTACAATGAAGCTGTACTTCGTTCATTTGAACTTATTTCTGAAAGAGAGGCTATTCGTCCGGACATCGCCGGTCTTATGGGAGCATTTGGTGCAGCCGTTATTGCAAAAGAAAAATTTACACCTGATTATAAATCAACTGTACTTGATAAAGACGCTCTTGATAAACTTGAAGTTGTAACTTCTCTTTCAAGATGTAAAGGTTGTAGCAACAATTGTCTTTTAACTATAAATAGATTTTCCGGTGGTAGAAGATTTATTTCCGGTAATAGATGTGAGAGGGGTCTTGGTAAAGAAGTTCTTTCTAGTTGTGTTCCGAACCTTTTTGACTACAAATATAAAAGACTTTTTGGATATAAACCTACTGAACCGGAAAACGCAAAAAGAGGTATAGTTGGTATCCCTAGAGTTCTTAATATGTATGAAAATTATCCGTTCTGGTTTACTTTCTTTGATGAGCTTGGTTATTCTGTTATGCTATCACCAAAATCAGACAGAAATATATATGAGGCAGGTATAGACTCTATCCCTAGTGAATCGGCTTGTTATCCTGCAAAAATGGTACACGGTCACATAAAATATCTTATTGAAAACGGTGCTAGATTTATTTTCTACCCTTGTGTTGCTTATGAAAGAAAGGAAATTAAAGACGCAGATAACAATTATAACTGTCCTATTGTTACAAGTTATCCTGAAAATATAAAGAACAATGTTGAGGAATTAAGAACATATAACGTTGACTTTAGAAACCCTTTCTTTAGTTTCTCTGATAAAAAGTTCTTCCAGAAACGTCTTTGTGAGGAATTTCCTGACATTGATGAAAAAGAAATCGCTACAGCTTTCGATAGAGCTTGGCAAGAACAAGAAAACTTTAGAGAAGATATTAAGAAAAATGGTGAACAAACTTTAAAATATCTTGAAGAAAACAATATGACAGGTATTGTTGTTGCCGGTCGCCCTTATCATATCGACCCTGAAATAAACCACGGTATTCCGGAAATGATTGTAAGTTATGGTGTTGCTGTTTTAACAGAAGACTCAATTGCCCACCTTGGAAAGGTTGAAAGACCTCTTAACGTGCGTGACCAATGGGCATATCATTCAAGACTTTATGCCGCTGCTTCATTCGTTACAACAAGAGATGACCTTGAACTTGTTCAACTTAATTCTTTTGGCTGTGGTCTTGACGCTGTTACAACTGATGAGGTTTCTGATATTCTTACTGCTTCCGGTAAAATTTATACTTTACTTAAAATAGACGAGGTAAATAACCTTGGTTCGGCTAGAATAAGAATACGTTCGCTTTTTGCTGCTATGGAAGAAAGACGTAGAAAGAAAATTAAAGCACACAAGTCTGAACAAAGAAAAGGTAGAGTTATATTCACAAAAGAAATGAAGAAAAACCACACTATCTTATGTCCTCAGATGGCTCCTATTCATTTTGATATAATGAAAGAAGTTCTTAGAAACTGTGGATACAATGTTGAAGTTATGCCGGCTATCGACAGAGAGTGCATTGACATAGGATTGCGATATGTAAACAATGATGCGTGTTATCCGGCACTTATCGTTGTTGGACAAATTTTAAAGGCTATTAAGTCCGGAAAATATGATGTAAACAATTTGTCCGTTCTTATGAGTCAAACCGGAGGCGGTTGTCGTGCAACAAACTATATAGGATTTATCAGAAGAGCGTTGAAAAAAGCCGGTTATGAGCAAATCCCTGTAGTTTCTGTTAGTGCTGTCGGACTTGAGAAAAACCCTGGTTGGAAATATTCTCTTAAACTTCTTGATACACTTATTCAAGCTATTTTATACGGCGATACACTTATGCGTCTTATCTATGCAACAAGACCTTATGAATTTGTAAAAGGTTCAACTGATAAACTTTATGAAAAATGGAATGAAATTTGTAAAGACGCTGTTAAAAGAGGAAAACACAGCGAATACAAACGTATTTTAAATGAAATGGTTGCCGACTTTGACAATTTAAGGAGAAAAGACGTTGTTAAACCTAAAGTTGGTATCGTAGGCGAAATACTTGTTAAATTCCACCCAACAGCTAACAATGATGTTGTTTCTCTTGTTGAAAATGAGGGGGCAGAGGCTGTTGTACCTGACCTTGCTGATTTCTTCTTATACGAATTATACAGCACAACTTATCAAGAAAAATACCTTGGTGCAAAGAAAATTAGTCGTGTAATTAATGATATTGGTATAAAAATCGTTGAACACTACAGAAAACCTATGAAAGAGGCTTTACGAAACAGCGTTCATTTTATGCCACCTAACGAAATTCAAGAACTTGGTGCAATGGCTGAACCTATCGTTTCACTTTGTAATCAAACAGGAGAAGGTTGGTTCTTAACTGCCGAAATCGTTGAACTTATACAAGAGGGTGCCGGAAACGTTATTTGTATGCAACCTTTTGCTTGTCTTCCTAACCACGTTACAGGTAAAGGTATTATAAAAGAAATTAAAAGAAGATATGCAAACTCTAACATTGTTGCAATAGATTATGACCCCGGTGCAAGTGAGGTTAATCAGCTTAACCGAATTAAACTTATGCTTAATGTTGCCGAAAAAAATCTTAAAATCGAAAAAAATATGAGCAACGTTGAAAATTTAAAGGCTATGGAGTTGCAGAAACTCTAAAAAAGGTCTATAATATAAACTAAAAGAGGTCTGAAAACTAAAACTTGTTGCTTTAATTAAATAAAGATTTAAGGTCTTAAAGCCTTAAATCTTTAAAGCTCAAGAAAAATTTAGGTACTAAAGGTCTTTAATATATTTTACGGAGGAAAAAAAATGGAGAAACTCGGTCTTAACGAAATACGTGAGAAATATTTGTCTTTTTTTGAGAGCAAAGGTCACCTTAGAATGAAAAGCTTTTCTCTCGTTCCTAATAATGATAAAAGTCTTTTACTTATAAATTCTGGTATGGCACCTTTGAAACCTTATTTCACAGGGCAACAAGTACCACCACGAAAAAGAGTTACTACTTGTCAAAAATGTATTAGAACTGGTGACATCGAAAACGTTGGTAAAACTGCAAGACACGGTACTTTCTTTGAAATGCTTGGAAATTTCTCATTTGGAGATTATTTTAAACACGAGGTTATTCCTTGGGCTTGGGAATTTTTTACTGAAGTTTTAAAAATCCCTGCTGATAGACTTTATGTTTCTGTTTATCAAGATGATGACGAAGCTTTTGAAATTTGGAACAAAAAAGTTGGTATTCCAGCTGAAAGAATTTTTAGAATGGGCAAAGAAGACAACTTCTGGGAACACGGTGTAGGTCCTTGTGGTCCTTGTTCTGAAATTTACTATGACAAAGGCGAAGAATATGGTTGCCACGGTCCTAACTGTACTGTAGGCTGTGATTGCGACAGATATATGGAAGTTTGGAACTTAGTATTTACTCAGTTCTGTAAAGAAGAAGACGGAAGCTATTCTGACCTTGACCACCCTAATATTGATACCGGTATGGGTCTTGAAAGAATTGCTACTGTTATGCAAAACGTAAATTCAATCTTTGACGTTGACACTATCAAAGCTATCAGAGATGAAGTATGTAAGATTGCCGGCGTTGAATACAACAAAGATTATAAAACAGATGTTTCTATCAGAGTTATAACTGACCATATTCGTTCAGTAACATTTATGGTTGCTGACGGTGTTTTAGCATCTAATGAGGGCAGAGGTTATGTTTTAAGACGTCTTTTAAGACGTGCAGCCAGACACGGTAAACTCCTTGGTATTGATAAAAAATTCCTCTCTGACCTTTGCAAGGTTGTTATCGAAAATTCAAAAGGTGCTTATCCTGAACTTGAAGAAAAGAAAGACTATATAAACAAAATTATTACTGTTGAAGAAGAAAGATTTTACGAAACTATCAATCAGGGTATAGAAATTATCCGTCAGAAAATTGATGAAATTAAAGCTGAAAAAGGCAATGTATTTAGCGGTAGTGAATCCTTTAAATTATATGATACTTACGGATTCCCTATTGACCTTCTTAAAGAAATTCTTGAAGAAGAAGGTATTGAGGTTGATGAAGCCGGTTTCCTTAAAGAAATGGAAGCACAGAAAACAAGAGCAAGAGCTGCCAGAGAAGAAAACACTTATATGGGTGCAGAAGAAACAGTTTTCCATAAACTCCCTGTTGATATGTCAAGCGTTTTCACAGGTTACGACCACCTTGTTGAACCTGATTCAAAAATACTTGCAATAGTTGCTGATGATGTTATTTCTGATACAGCATCAGAGGGTCAAAACGTTACTATTATCGCTGACAAAACTCCTTTTTATGCTGAAATGGGTGGTCAATGCGGTGATAAAGGTACTATTAAAACTGCCGGTTGTGAAATTGAAGTTACTGACTGTACTAAGTTCGGTGGAAATAAATTCTTACACACAGGTGTTGTAAAATCTGGTGAGATTAAGGTAGGCGAAACTGCTGAATTTGCTGTTGATAAAGACAAACGTATCGCAACTGCCAGAAACCACACAACTACTCATATTTTACAAAAAGCATTACGTGAAGTACTTGGAAATCACATTGAACAGGCTGGCTCTTTTGTTTCTAGCTCAAGACTTCGTTTTGACTTTACTCATTTTGAGTCTGTTAGCAAAGAGGACCTTATCAAAATTGAAAAAATCGTTAATGAAAAAATTCTCGATGCTATAGATGTAACAATTGAGGAATTACCAATTGAAGAAGCTAAGAAAAAAGGTGCTATGGCATTGTTTGGCGAAAAATATGGCGATGTTGTTCGTGTTGTTAGCATTGGTGACTATTCTGTTGAGTTCTGTGGTGGTACACACCTTAAAAATACAGCTCAAGCCGGAAGTTTTAAAATTCTTTCTGAAAGTGGTGTAGCTGCCGGTGTTAGAAGAATTGAAGCTTTAACTGGTTATGGCGTATTGAACTACTATGAAGAAACTGACTTTATGATGAACAAGGCAAAAGAAGTTTTAAGAGTTGGCGGTCAAAACATAATCAACAAAATCAACTCTCTTATTGAAGAAAACAAAGCTTTATCAAAAGAAGTTGAACAACTTAAAGCTAAAATGTCAGTAGGTCACATTGACGAGCTTGTAAGTGCAAAAGAAGACATCAATGGAACAGCCGTTGTATGTGCAAAAGTTGATGATATGGAAATGAACGACCTTAGAACAATGGGTGACAAGATTAAGGATAAGCTCCAAAGCGGTATCATTGTTCTTGCCAGTCCTTTAAACGACAAAGTTTCATTTATAGTAATGGTAACTGATGATGTTGTTAAAAAAGGTGCTAATGCCGGTCAGATTGTAAAAGCTGCTGCAACAACTGCCGGCGGTGGCGGTGGCGGACGTCCTAATATGGCTCAAGCCGGAGGCAAGTTACCGGAAAAAACTGAAGACGCTCTCAAAGCTGCTATCGAAACTATAAAATCACAGCTTAGCTAATAAATTTTAAATTTAAAACCCTTTTGTTACCTAAGATTTTCCCCAATTGTTACTATAACTTTTGTTGGCATTTGTTTTCGCCCTAATAAGGCGATAACGTACAAGGAAACGTAGTTTCCGACAAAAGTTCTTTGCCCCTCTTTCTTTCAAGAAAGAGGGTGGGGTGTTGGGGCAACGCCCCATAAGCACTAACTTATAAATAATAACTGATTTTTAGCACATATTTAGAGC
>CABVAP010000078.1 GCA_902496345.1 uncultured Eubacteriales bacterium | reverse complement strand
CGAGAGAGTGAAAAAGGACGGCGAAGCCGATACAAAGTTTAGGTCCAGCCTTTTCAAAGGCTGGTAGGGTTTGGGACAAAGTCCCAAGGTCTTAAAATGCTTCAAGAGCATTTTTGGAAGTTTGAAACCTTTTTGCGATAGAAAAAGGTTTCAAAAAATTAAAAATTTTCAAAAAGTTTATTTTTAACCGAGTAGTTGGGTACTTTTTGCAATCAGGTCAGCACTTTTGCTTTGCAAAAGCCGGCTTACGCCGTCCGGACTTCTTTCAGGTGCCAAATACCACGCCGTAGGCAAATAAATAGATTTCCGATAAAATTTGATTATAAACCAAAAACTAAAATCACCACAAAACTAATTTTTAAATCTTTTTACTTAAAAAGGTTTACCCTTACACCCCTCTATTTGTATTTTTACAAAACTAAAAGGCTGTTGATAAATCAACAGCCGAAAAATTCAACAATATAGTCACCTAACAATTAATAAATTAAGAAGCCTTTAACTCAAGTCGTAATCTGTCAGCAATAAGTGCAATAAACTCAGAGTTAGTTGGCTTGCCTTTGTGGTTGTTTATTGTGTAACCAAAAAGAGAATCTATAACGTCAACCTTGCCTCTGCTCCAAGCAACCTCAATAGCGTGTCTGATGGCTCTTTCAACCCTACTAGGAGTTGTGCCACATTTTTTAGCGATAGATGGATAAAGTTCTTTTGTTATGTAATTCAAAACATCAATATCGTTAATTGCCATAATAATAGCCTCCCTCATATAGTGATAACCACGTATATGAGCAGGAACCCCTATTTCGTGAAGAATGTTAGTAACTTTTGTTTCAAGGTCAATTTCAGCTTTTTTAGCAAAACTTTCAAAGAGATTACCTTTTTCAGAATCAAGAATAGGTTTTTCTTTTAACTGTCTAATCCTTGATATTAAAAGTTCCATATCGAACGGTTTAGCCATATAATACTGAGCCCCAAGACTAAACGCCCTTTGTGTAACTTTTTCCTGTGTAATAGCAGTAAGCATAATGCACATTGTTTGGCTTTGAACTTCGCTCAACTTTTCGAGAACCCCAATCCCGTCAAGTCTAGGCATAACCCCGTCTAAAATAGCAACGTCTGGCTTTTCACTCATAATCTTCTCATAAGCTTCAATTCCATCATAAGCCACCCCAATAACGTCCATATCCTCTTGTTTTTCGAGGAAATTGCAGACCAAATCACAAAAATCCTTATTATCGTCTGCGATTAAGATTCTTAACTTACTTTTTTCCATATTAATACCCCCAATTTTTTCACATACTGTAATATTATAGTAATATATTACAATATATAATATGTTTTCCCAACAAATTAATTATAATACATATTTTCTAAATTTGCAAGAGTTTTTTATAAATTAAGCCCAAAAATTGACATACTAGAATTTTTATATTTCGACTCTAAACTGACATCTTCGCCAAACCAGACAGGAGGTTTAAAATTATTTGCATCATTTTCAGACTCAAATTCAACTTCAACGCTCTTAAATCCAGAAAGTTCGCCGTCATAAATATCAAGTTCTGCGACACATTCTTTTTTATAATCTCCAAAGTCGGCTAAAAACGGTATAAAATATCTGGTCTTTTCTATAACAATGCCCTCAATTTTTTCCCATAGTTTCAAAAATTGAGTTTTTGATAACTTGTCCTCAAATTCAGTTCTTTTAACTTGCCCTCTCCCCTTGAATGTAAAAATATAATCATCGTCTTTTTGTCGTAATCTTATAACAGGGTCAATACTTATATAAGCTTGTCGTATATAAGAACTTTTAAATTCACTTAAATCAAAAGGAATATCTTTAACAAGAAATTTTTTTTCTATTTCAACATTTTCATTTTTATTCATAGGTAGCAAAATTCTCTTTCTAAAAATTAAACAAAAAATTTATAACATAAAAAAGATAATCCCCACTATAAAAATAATGAGAATTACCTTTTTATAACTACTGTAAAACTTTTTTAAGTTCTCCAATAACGTTCATTTCGTCGTCACCGTCCGCCATAATGACAACGTCCTGTCCTTCAAGAACACCAAGAGAAATCATTCCCATAATGCTTTTAGCATTAACGATTTTTGTATCAACTTTTACCTTGATGTTACTTGTGAACTTACTTGCAGTTTGAACAAATAAAGCAGCAGCTCTTGCTTCTAAATCTGTTGCAACTTTAATTTTTTGTTCTGTCATAATACAATTTCCTCCCTTAAATTCTCAGCTATGTTCATAATTTTTTTAAGTCTGTGGTTTACTCCTGATTTTCCGACAGGAGGAACCATTATTTCACCTAGCTCCTTCAAGCTAAAGTCAGGGTATTGAAGTCGCAAAACCGCAATTTCCTCAAGTTGTTTAGGTAGATATGAAAGTCCAACGGTTTTTTGAATATATTCAATTTCCTGTCTTTGCTTAACCGATGCTAAAACAACTTTGTTCAAATTAGCCGTTTCGCAGTTTACAATACGATTAACGTTGTTTCTAACATCTTTGATAATTCTAACATTTTCCAAATCCATAAGAGCTTTGTGGGCAGACATAATGTTTAAAAGCTCAACAATCTGTTCGCCCTCTTTAATATAGATAACAAAATGTTTTTTTCGTTCAACAACCTTTGAATCAACAGAGAAACTGTTAATAAGATTTTTAAGCTCCTCAGCAAATTCAGCAGATGATTCAACAAATTCAAGGTGATAATTTCTTTCCGGATTACATAAAGAACCGGTTGAAATAAAAGCACCACGAATAAAAGCTCTCTTGCAACAAACACTACCAACAACAATAGAGTTTATTTTTCTCAAAATTTTTCCATCATTAATGATACCAGTTGCATTTAAAATATCAAAAACAGCCTTTTCTTTAAAGATTGCAACAAAATATAACTTATTTTTCTTGTTTTCCAAATTACTTCTAGTGTAGACTTCACATTCATACCCAAAAAGAAGTTTAATAAGATTAAACGCCTTAACAGCCACATATTTATTTTCTGTTTGAATTTTTATGTAACAACTGCCCTCTTTGTACGAAAATTCACCACAAGTAAGTAGGATAGCAGAAAATTCTGCAATATTACAATGCCTGTTGCCATCATAGAAGCTAAAAAGCTCATTTTTAACGTTCATTGAAAAAGACATAAAACCACCACACTAAATATACTATCTTTTTGCATCTTTGTCAATATCTCTATGGTTAATAATAACGCTGTGACCTCTTTCTTGTAAAGTTCGATAAAGTTCATTTGCAAGGGTAACGGACCTGTGTTTTCCACCTGTGCAACCTATAGAGATAACAAGTTGATTTTTCCCTTCCTTTATATAATTAGGAATAAGGAAAGTTATCATATCTTGAAGTTTTTCAGAAAATTCTTGACTTTCTTCCCATTTCATAACGTAATCCCTAACTTTAATATCATTACCGGTTAAATTTTTAAGTTCTGCGATATAAAATGGATTAGGTATAAAACGCACGTCAAAAACAAGGTCAGAGTCGCTTGGTATACCATATTTAAAGCCAAAAGATAACACAGTAATCATAAGACTGTCAAAGTCTTTATTTTCAACAAAAATATCATTAATCTTTTCTTTAAGCTGTCTTGTAAGGAAATGGCTTGTGTCTATAATATAATCTGCACGTCTTTTAACGTCACGTAAAAGTTCCCTTTCCCTCATTATACCGTTTATAATTCTTTCACCTCTTGCAAGTGGGTGATTTCTTCGGCTTTCTTTAAATCTTTTAAGAATAGTCTCATCAGAAGCATCAAGAAACAAAATACTAATCTTGTTACTTTCATTTTGAACTTCTGAGATACAAGACAACAAATCATTAAAAAGTTTTCCACCACGAATATCAATACCAAGTGCAACTTTTTCGATACCCACTTCTTGCATTTTACAAAGTTCAATAAATTTAGGAATTAAAGACGGTGGTAAATTATCAACGCAGAAGAAGTCAATATCTTCAAGAAATTTAAGAGCAAGACTTTTTCCAGCTCCAGACATACCAGTAACGATAACAAACTGCATAAAATCACCTTTTTTCATCAAAAATTAAAATTCACCGATAATTCTTATTTCAGGTTCAAGGATAACACCAAATTTATCATTAACGATATTTTTAACATTTTCAATAAGAGTTATAACATCTTTAGCCGTTGCCCCACCCTTATTTATAACAAAACCACAATGTTTTTCAGAAACACTTGCACCACCTACAGAATAACCTCTAAGACCCGAATCCATAATAAGTTTTCCGGCAAAATAGCCAACAGGTCTTTTAAATGTACTACCAGCACTAGGAAATTCAAGTGGCTGTTTTTCAACCCTAGATTTGTTAAAACCGTTCATTTTTTCTTTTATTTCATCAAAGTTACCTTTTTCAAGAGTAAGTTCTGTACTTAATACAATCATATTTTCTTTTAATATTTTGCTGTTTCTGTATTCAAAACAGGCGTCTTCGTTTGAAAACTCAACAACTTCACTATCTTTAAGTAAAGTAACTTTCTTAACAACATCTTTCATCTCACCACCATAAGCACCGGCATTCATACAAACACCACCACCTATAGTTCCGGGTATACCGGCAGCAAATTCAAGACCGGTAAGAGAGTTTTCAAGTGCCTTTTTAGAAACAGAAGTAAGGAAAGCACCACTTTCGGCAATAATGGTATTTCCGGAAACTTCAATATTATTCATATTTTTAAATATCTGGATAATAACGCCACGAAAACCTTTATCACCAACGAGCAAATTAGAGCCATTTCCGATTATGTAGTAAGGAATATCAAACTCTTTACATAAAGAAACACTTTTCTTAACTTCATCAACATTTTTAGGTGATATAAAGACATCAGCATTACCACCTATTTTAAATGTAGTATGCTTTTTCATAGGCTCATCAAATAAAACATCAGAAAAAGCATTTTCAAATTTACTTTTAAAATTTTGCAAAAAATCAACTCCTGTATAATTATTTTCCGAGCATAGCCGAACCAACGATACCAGCATTATTACCAAGACTTGCTTTAACTATTTTTGCATTAAGTTTTCCACCATAAACATCTCTTTCGATAAGTTTTGTAAGAGGTTTAATAAGGTAGTCATCTTGAGCAGAAATTCCACCACCGATAGCAATAATTTCAGGGTCAAATATATTGATAAGGTCGGTAAGTCCCTCTGCTAAATATTCTATATACTCATCAACAATAGCTTTACAAAAATCGTCACCACTTTTAGACAATTCAAAAACAAGTTTAGGGTCTATTTTTTCAACATCGCCATCAACAGCTTTAAACAACTTTGAATTAGTATTTTCGCTTGCCAATTCTCTTGAACGTTTAGTAAGAGCTGATGCAGACGCATAAGCCTCAAAACAACCACTCCTGCCACAAGTGCAACGTCTGCCTTTGTGTTCGATAACGATATGCCCTATTTCACCCCCTAAATAAAAACTACCACTATATATTTTACCGTCTATAATAATTCCGCCGCCGACACCTGTGCCAAGTGTAATAGTCAACGAATTTTTATAGCCTTTACAAGCACCGGCGATATATTCACCAAGAGCGGCACAATTTGCGTCATTTTGAAGAAAAATAGGTATATCAAAATATTTTGCAAATTCATCTTTAAAGCTAACATCTCTAAAGTTAATATTGTTTACATAAATAGCTTTTTTATTTTTCGGGTCAAGTTTTCCGGGGCAACCAATTCCGATACTTTTAACATCATTTTGAGAAATAGCAAGGTCGTCTATTAAATTTTGACAGACCACAGCCATATCTTTAATTATTTCAGAGTGGTGTCTATCTGCTTTTGTTGGTGTACTCAATTTTTTTAATATATTACCTGTTTCATCGGTAATACCAACAGAAATATTAGTTCCACCCAAATCAATACCGATAAAGTACATAAGACCCCTCCTTTATCTTGCAGTATTACTCATAACTCTTTCGCTTAAATCCTGAGCAGCATTGTAACCCATTTTCTTTTGACGTCTGTTAATAGCAGCCGATTCACAAATCATAGCAAGATTTCGACCGGGGCGAACAGGGATAGTATGACATACAATTTGATTACCCAAAATGTCCATATATTCAGCCTCAAGACCAAGTCTGTCATATTGTTTTCCATTTTCCCAATTTTCAAATTTTATAATAAGGTCTATACCTTGAGCTTCTTTTACAGATTGAACACCAAACATTTGTTTAACGTTGATTATACCAACGCCCCTAACTTCGATAAAATATCTTATAAGTTCTGGACAACTGCCGACAATGGTTTCGTGAGAAACCCTTTTTATTTCAACAGCGTCATCAGCAACAAGACGATGACCTCTTTTAATAAGTTCAAGAGCGACTTCACTTTTTCCGATACCGCTTTCACCGATTATAAGTATTCCTTCACCATAAACGTCAACCAAAACACCGTGCATAGTTGTACGTGGTGCAAGTTGAACATTAAGCCACCTTATTATTTCGCCCATAAAATCAGAAGTTGTTGTATCTGTTTGTAAAATAGGAGTGTTGCTTTCTGTAGCGTATGTAATCATTTCAGGGAACGCATCAAGTCCACGACACATAACAATTGCAGGGATTTTGTGGCTAAATATTTTTTTAAGAGTTTCAGCTCTGTTTTCCGGTGTCATTTTGCTTAAATAAGTGTATTCAACGATACCAATAACCTGAATCCTTTCACTATCAAAATATTCAAAAAAACCGGCAAGTTGTAAAGCAGGTCTGTTAATTTCAGGTGTTTCAACAAGTTTATCTTCAATATCAACATCTTTAGTTAAAATTTTCAATTCAAAAGCATCTATAATTTTTTTAAGTGAAACAGAGTACATAAAAAATTCCTCCTATGTCTAAAATTATTAAGTTAAAAATCTACTAGAGTATATATATAATGATAACTCAATTTAAGATAATTTTCAATAAGCAAGAAAATATTTTTTAGTTTGTTTTATCTTCTGTTTTTGTGAAAAAAATCAAATATAGAAATAGCCGTTTTTTCAGTAATTCCTTCTACTTCTTTTAGGTCATCTATACTTGCTCGTCTAATATTTTCGATAGAGCCAAAATGTTTCATCAAAGCCATTCTTCTAGCTTTGCCCACTCCGTCTATATCCTCAAGAATAGATTTAATTTGATTTTTTTGGTGTAACTTTCTGTGATATTCTATGGCAAATCTATGAACTTCATCTTGTATTCTTGTAATAAGTTTAAAACCCTCTGAGTGTGTATCAAATATAATTTCTTTGTTACGATATATTAAACCTCTTGTTCTGTGCTTATCGTCTTTTACCATACCACAAACAGGGACATTTATATTAAGTTTATCTAAAACGCTTTCAACAACGTTAATTTGCCCTTTTCCACCGTCAAGAAAAATCATACTAGGTAATTTGTTAAACTTTCCATTTTGATTTTCTTCGTTTGTTTCATCAACATATCTTAGGAAACGTCTTGTTATAACTTCCTCCATACTGGCATAATCATCAGCACCAAAGACAGTTTTTATTTTAAATTTTCGATAATCACTCTTTTTAGGTTTGCCATATTCAAATACAACCATAGAACCAACAGAGTCAACCCCTTGTGTGTTAGAAATATCGTAAGACTCTATTCTGTCTAAATCAAAACCAATATTTAAAGCGTTTTTAATTTCTTCCAAAGCACCGAGGGTACGTCTTTTTTCTCTTTTAATTTCTTCACCAAATTGTTCAAGAGTTATAATTGCATTTTTAGCAGCAAGCTCAACAAGTCTAAATTTTTCACCTTTTTGTGGATAAGTAACAGTAACTTTTTGCCCTTTTATATGAGATAACCAGCCTAAAATAGCTTCTTCGTCTTCAAGTTGTTCTTGTAAGACAAGCTCTTTAGGAATAAACGGCATACCGCCGTAAAATCTTTTAACAAAGTTTGTCATAATTTCGCTTCGAGAAATACCACTAACATTATTTAAATGAAAATATTCCCTACCAGTCATCTTACCGGCACGTATAAAGAAAATTTGCACAAGAGCCTCATTATCTGCCCTAGCGAACGCAATAACATCTCTGTCCTCCATAGACATATTTTCAATAACTTGTCTTTCACGCATTTTTTTGATAGCGATAACTTTGTCCCTAAGCTCAGCAGCCTTTTCAAATTCAAGATTTTCAGATGCCCTGTTCATTTCGTTTTCAAGATTTTTAATAATTTCATCGTGCTTGTTATTTAAAAAGTCAATAACTTCGGAAATCATTTTGTCGTATTCTTCTTTTGAAACATTTCCCTGACAGGGTGCAAGGCATTGACCAATGTGGTAATTAAGGCAAGCTCTTTCTTTTCCTATATCACGAGGAAATTTTTTTAAACATCTTCGTAAAGGCCATATTTTCATAATAATGTCAATAGTTTCTCTTATAGCACCTGATGAGGTATAAGGGCCAAAATATTTAGCTTTATCCTTTTCGTGACGTCTTGTCATATATAGTCTTGGAAACATCTCATTTACAGTCAGTTTAATATAAGGATAAGTCTTGTCATCTTTAAGCATAATGTTATATTTAGGCGAATATTTTTTTATTAAATTATTTTCAAGGACAAGAGCCTCAACCTCTGTTTCTGTAACGATATATTCAAAACTTCTTATTCGTTTAACCATACTGACAACTTTAGGAGAATGGTTTGCTGAATTTTGAAAATATTGGCGAACTCTGTTTTTAAGGACTTTAGCTTTACCAACATAGATTATATGTTCATTTTCATCTTTCATTATATAAACGCCTGATTTTTCAGGAAGTTTTTTCAATTCTTCTTTAATATCGAACATATCTGCCTCCACATAATAAGGTTTGTAGACAATCCATTAATATTATTCATCAAAAGTACCTTCAAAAAAAGCGTTGTCATCGCTTCCGTCTAAGTTTGCATAATATAAAGCACCTGATTCTGCTCTGATATAAAAGATTTTGTTATCAATAATAGAAACATAACTTCCAGAGTTTTCAATAATTTTGTTATCTTCTGTTCCGTCTACTTTTAGCTTATAAATTCCACCGGAATTATCATTTGAATAATAAAGATAACCATCATAATAGTTCATATAAACAGCTTGATTTTCAGAAATAACTGCATTTTCGCTCCCATCTGTTTTCATCTTGTATATTTTGTAATTATCGTCATAGTTTACATAATAAATCCAATCGTCAACAACATTGATAAATTTGCTATATGCTGAATTTAACGCAGTTTTTTCTGTTCCGTCTGTTTTCATTTTGTAGACTTTTCCGCCGTCTGACCAATTTGAATAATACAAATAGCCGTTACTAAAATTAAGCCCCTCCATATCGTCATCATTTAACTTTTGAACATTTTCAAAATTAGTATCGGCAACATAAGGGTTATATACCTTTGTATCGTTAGGATATTCAAAGAACACACCGTCTTTTGATATACTAAAATATTCGCAATCTTGATAATCTAATACTGCCTCTTTATTTCCACCATCTAAATCCATTTTGTAAATTTTGCCCGAATCAGATAAGTTCACAAAGTACACTTTATCATCAAAGACATTGAGATATAAAGACGTATCATCACAAACCTTTATAATTTCATTAGAATTTTTGTCTTTACGATAAATGCCATAACCTTTAGTACCGTCACCATTAGAAAAAATATAGTCTGAATTTTCAGCAACGATACCTGCATTAACTATGTTACCATAATGTGTATTATTCTCAACACTTAAATTTTGCATACCTAAAATCTTACCAAAATTTATAGAGTCCCTAAGTAAAAAACCACTAACCCCTGTAACAGCAATAAAAGCCACAATAATCCCAGCAACTATTTTCTTTTTCAAAGCAATTCCTCCAGTCAAGTTATAATAAAATTTATATCATTTTAAAAATCTTTAGTTTTCAAATTTTTAACTTCAGATGCAACAAAAATAATAGCAAAAATGAAAACATACAAAACCATACCAAGCACATTATTTTGAGAGTAAAGACCTGTTGGCATAATCCATTTTAAAATATTGTAAATAAATCCGACAGTTGACATATTTACAAATCCCATAATAAAAGAAAAAACAACTACAATAGGTACAATTCCATATAAAAATTTCACATTTTTTATGTAAGTAAATAAAAACGAAAATATAGTAGAAACAATCATAAAAATAAACCCTTTAAATATAACAAATAAGTTTATTTCTCCAATTATCATAAGTGCAACAAACATAGATACTGTCAATAAAAAAGTGTGTGCAAGTATGTTATAAAAAACACCTTTTGTAATATTTTTACTTTTGTCTTTAACAGACGTAATTGCCCCTAAAAAGCCACCTATCAAGACAAATGACACAAAAAAGTTTTGTAATTCAAATCCATACGATTCATTTTTTTCATTTCCAAACTCAATATAATTAAAATCAAAAATCGTCAATTTGTCAAGTA
>CABVAP010000077.1 GCA_902496345.1 uncultured Eubacteriales bacterium | reverse complement strand
CCAAGAGCATTTTTGGAAGTTTGAAACCTTTTTGCGATAGAAAAAGGTTTCAAAAGAAATAAGCTCTTGTAAATACTTTAAATTAGCCACCCTTAGTCGATAGCAAGACAGGAAACGATAGTTTCCGGCAAAAGTTTTTGCCTAGCTTTTTTCAAAAAGCTAGTAGGGTGGTGGGGCAAAGCCCCACGGTCTTTACAAACCCCAAAATGTCGGGCTATTTTTGCAAACGAATGTGCCGTTGTCGATTTTTCAAAGGCTAGTAGAGTGGTGGACCTAAAACCTACCCCTCAAAAATAGTATCTAAACTTGCGATAATAAAGGCCATTTGTGGGTAACTAAGCGATATAAAGTCCGAGGGCATTATACCGAACTCTCTGAGGGCAAGAAATGCGTAAGTAGCAAAGAACTCACCCTCATTAATTAGTTTTTTGCGTCAGCGATAAAATCCTCAATGCCCCTGTCAAACCCACTTAAACTAATAATTTCATCAGCAAGATATGCAATTTCTCCAGCAAGTAAAACTTTGTTTAAATATTGCTTTGGAGAGGAACAGCCAAGACTTGCTAAACTCTCAGAGTCCTTGAAAGACGGATATATGGTGCTTTCAATAACAATGAAACAGTTTAGTGTGTCATCGTTAATCTCTCCCCCGACACCTCCAAAGCTGGCTTTTTTCTTTATGTCCTCAAATGTAGCTTGATTCATAGGCTTGATTTTAAATTTGAATAGTTCACCATTTTCGTCTTTAAACCTGTCAGAGATAATGACCTCTTTAGAAATTTTATCAACTGTGTTCTGGTTTAAAAATTGTTGAAGTGTCATAAACTATTCCCCCTTAACCTCGTCAAATTCTGTTCTGATTTCAACATCGTTAAATGTAAACTCAATCTCCTCATCAAGTTCAGTAGAGTTAATGTCAAGCTTTGCGATGTCGATGTTGTCAATGTTGACTTGTTTTAAAATAATGGTTTGCTTTCCAATTTCACTAGAAGGGTCTTCATTTTCGATAAGTAATTCAAAGTATGTATCAACACCGTCTTGAATATAGTCGCTCATCATCTTTCTAAAAAGAGATGTAGCGTAGTACATAGTCATTTTGCCAGTACCTTTCCAGCCATTTGCCTTGTGTTTTGTACCTGTTTGCCCAAGTACTTTAATTTCCGTTTTTTTCTTTTCAATTTTGGCACGAATGTTTTTAACATAAATCATATCTTCAACGTTAGTGCCAATAGTAGCGACACATCTGCCTGTTGCACCATTTATTGCGTCCCAAGCTTTTAAAGTAGCCATAAAAAATCACACTCCCAAAAAATCAAAATAATTAGATAATAACCTAAATAAAATCCCACTAAGCAACAACACAACTCATATAAAGTTTGTCCATACAACCGATAACTTCAACAACTTCATTAACAACAACATCGCCTTTTTCGTCACCTTGAGAAACAGTAATATGTTCAGGCAAAAAGTTTTCGATTGCGCCAAGTGCCATAAGTTTTTGATGATATGTAACAAGTTCTGTTTTAAAAATATCCCTGCCAACGCTGTTATTCTGACACTTTCCAAGGTAATAATCGTTAAATATTTTAGCAGTATCGTTAGCAATTGCATCAAGAACCCTAATAACCTGATTACTTTGAAAATCCTTGTTTTTATTGGTAGAAACTTCCGTAAAACTGTTGATGTCTTTAAGAACTCTAAAGCCATTTTTGTCGCCATAAAAAGCGAATTTACCAGATTGAATATAATCAGATAGCTGAGATTTTTTGTTATCAACAATTAAATCAAGTTCACCGTCATAAAGTTTGTTTGTAAGACTTTCGTTAACGTTTGCAGATGCCGTCATTCCAGCAACCCAGTAAACAAGACCATTAGCTAAGACATCACCTTTAGGGACACATTTAGTTACGACATTTAAAACGCCCTCAAAGTTTGCGTCAAAGTCGTGCAGTACACAAGTAACTTTGTAACCTTCTTCTTGACGAAGTCTTTTAGTAAACTGAGCAAACAAGCTTTTTGTTGTATTATCATCTTTAGGGTAAATAATAGTTGTAAAATCTTCACTTTCGGCAAGACTTAAAAATTTTTCATAATCATCGCCAGAGAAGTCACCGTTTTGCCCACCTGTCAATGTAACCCCAGCAGAAACAGTTATTTCACCAGAACCAGAAAACTCAACATAATCGTTGTCAATAAGTTCAGAAGATTTAGCGATAGATTGGGTATCTTTCAAACTTCCGTCAAGGTACGTTTCAACAGTATAGCTGTTTGCATCAACATCTTTAGAGATAGAAACGGTAATTTTGTTACCTCTTTCGCCTTTGTATAGAGCTGTTGCAGTAATATTTCCAATTTTAGCAGAAGCCTTTTGCCCTGTATCAGCTCTAAATAATTTAACAATTTTAGCTCCTTTAAAGACTTCTCTAAGTGGTAAAACCTCATCATCAGTATAGCTGTATCCAATAATTTTAGAGCAATCTTTTTGGAAACTTTCGCTGTCAAGTTGAATAATTTCACCAGTCTTACCGAAATCGCCATACCAAGGCATAATAACAGTACCCCTTTCACCGATAGTACCGATAGCCCTTGCTTTAGAAATAAAATTAATGTAAGCACCGGGTAAAACTTTATTATGAGTAGTAAAAACTCCACCGCCTGCCATTATAACCCACTCCTTTTCAAATATTTATTAATAATGTTGTGTACATCTTTTTCAGAGTACAGTTTGTTGTCATCAAGTAAAATAGAAATCAAATCTTTCCAATGTTTATATTTTTGGCTTTTAAGGAAAGCCTTTTTTTCAAAAACGAACTCATCGTTGTTTTCATCATCAGTATCATTAACTTTAAAATCATCGTTCAAAAAAAATCACCTCACCAATTTTTTCATAAGTTCAGAGTCATCAGAAACAACTTCGTGAAAGTTGTAGTCAACGTAAAGGTTAAGGATACCGTCACCATTTTCATAGTTAGTACTTAAACTATTTATATTTACGGCACTACCCTTTTCGGCTTTCATATTCACGCCCTTTAAAATTCTGTTGTTTGCCTTAATGTATTCAAGGCAATCAAATAATCTTTTAGAGGTCAACTCCATATCAAAATTTTTCATATCAGATTTAGGAAAATATTGAATAAGAAAACTATTAACGTACTTTCTTCTGCCCCCTATACCAGGCTGAATTTGAGATTTAATTATTTTAATAACAAAGCAAGGCTGAATAAACCCCTGACTAACTTCTTCAGAAAAAACTTTAGTTAAAGCTCCAAACTCAGCCAATATATTTTTAGCAATCCCACCAATAATTTTGTGAAGCACAACCACCCCTCCTCAAAATTTCAATTCATAAAAACCTAAAACACATTAGTATATAGACAATTGCCCCAAGTTTTTAAATATCTCAAAATTTTTTCTAAACATTAGTCTTTCTAAGGACCATTTGAATTTCCTGGTGGTTAGCATAGAAGCTAGGTTCGCCAGTTTTCTGATATTCGACAAATTCACTACCATTTGCCTTGTAAACTCTTATAATAGAGCCAGCCTTAACGTTAGCCCCCTTGTCAAGAAGTAAAGAAACTGATTGAGTCAAATAGTCGGAAGACTTGCCCTTAATAGCAGCCTTTTGATTTTTGTAGCAAACTAAACAGGGTATTTTTTCAAGTACAATTTTTTCGTTATATTGGGTAATTCCAAATTCGTCAGTAGTAGGGATAAATTCAATAACGTCACATCTGTCGCTGTAAAGCCTTTGCAAAATTTCGCTAATGTCTTTTGTCACCACTTGATACACCTCTTTGAAATAATAATGTCCTCACCATATCCCATAAGATAGTCAATAATTTTGTCAACCCTTTGTTCTTTAGACAGCTTGTTAGATGTTTCAAAAGCAACTTTAACGTCACCCTCAAGAATTTCTTTTACAATTTCATCATCTTCATAATCTTGAAAAGAGTCCGTTCCGTTATAATTTTTCATAAAGAATAAAAAGTTTCCACAAGCTCTTTCGATAATAACTCTCTCTATCTGTTCATCAATTTCCCTTATACCAAACGATATATCAAGGAAGTCATAAACCTTTAATATTTCAGATTCAATAAGGTCTTTTTGTCTTTGAAGTTCTTTTTCTTTATTTTCGTCAACATCGAAATTAATATTGACATCACCTAATACCTCTGTATCCCCTTGTAAGTTAGAGCTTTGACTTTCTCCGATATATAGCTCATCAGGATTTTCGATTTGATTAAAACCAGAATACCCGATTTGTTGAAGTCTTTTTATAACTTTTTCAGTAAGTTGTGTTAAATCAATTAAATCCGTCAAATAGGACACCCCTTTTTAACCCTTTGAAATAATTCTAGCGATAGAAATAGCTTTGTGATTGATATATTGTTTTGCGACACCGGATTCACCATTGTTTACAAGTTCCCAGTTATCACCGTCAGCAAGTTCTGCGTTTGTTGGGGAAAGGCTCTTTTGGTTAGTTTTAGTATAAGATATACCAAAAGGAGCAAAGCATTTTCTAGTTCTAGCGTATAAAGTATCTTGACCACCGTTAATTTCAGGATTTCTGTACATTTCAAAAGGGACTTTAGCACCAATATCTTCATAGTCAAAAGCACCGTTGCCGAGTATGTAAGTTGTGTATAGATTGTAACCGTCTTTTTCAGTAACAGGCATAGAATCATCAATAAGTACGGCTCTACCGTTCCAAGTAGCGAGTGTTAAATCTCTTTGTATACCAGATTGGTCTGTTTGTTTAAGGTATCCCAAAAGGTTAAGATTTTCAAGATTAGTAGCGACAGCACTGTGCATAATAACAACGCTAAATTTACTTTTGTTGTCACCACCAGCTTTTTGAATTGCATTGTTTAATGTAGTAGCATCAGCAAAAGCCTTATCGCCTGTAAGGGTAGAAATATCATAAGTATGTTCATTTACGAACTCAAGATTTTTTTCACCTTTCATATTAAAGATACCTTGTAATATAGAAAGCAAAGTAAGTTCGTCAATATCGTCAAAATAATCACTTACTTGAACAGCGACATTATCCATAAATTTAGCACCACCGGTAATATCTTCCGAGAAATCATTTTCGAGCCAAGCTTTAGCCCTACCGACAACGACAACGCCTCTTTCAAAAGTAGAAGTAGTTTCAGCAGTAATATCGTTTTCACCGTCATAGTTAATAGGTTCGCCACCGATTATACCGTACATAGGTAAAATAGCGTAAGACGTACCGGTTTGGTCACTAAATGCACTTTTAATTTCAGAATTACCTTTAAGAACGCCACCACGCAATAATTCATTTTTCTTAACTTTAGGTAAAATTTCAACATATTTACCAAAAGCTTGAGGGTTAAAACTTTTACTATCAAATTTAGCCATAAAATATCACTCCTTAAATAAATATAAAAAATTAAATATTAGCAGAATTTCTGCACATTTCAGTGTATGTCATTTTTCTAACGTTTTTAGGTTTACCTCTGTCTTTACCCTCTTCGGCGTTGGCACCAAAGACGGTTTTGTCATTGTTTCCGAATAAAAATGCCGTTTCCTGACCAGCTTTAAGGGCTTGAATTTGTTCTTCAATACCTTGAATTTTACCGTCATTGTTAGTAATTTTGTCAAAATCGATTAAAGCAGAAACAGCTTTAAGATTTTTAGCATTGTGTTTAATAAGGGCATTTTCAACGCCAAGTTCAATTTTTGTTTTGTTAAGGTTTTCCTCGTTCATTGCTAAAATAGCGTTAGCCTGTTCTTCGGTCAAACCCATTTCCAAAAGTTTTTCAATTTTCATAATAAGATTCCTCCTTTTTTTTAGAGATTTCAGTTAATACATCGCTAACCCAAGGGTGTTGGGCAATGACGGTATCGGTCGATAAAATTTGTAAAGACTTGATACAGTTGTCGATAGTTTCGGTTTCATTTATTAAAATATCCCTGTTAAAGATAATATCAATATCAGAAAAATCGAAATCTCCAATACCTTTATTTTTGATATAAAATCTAACAAAAAATAATAAATCATATAAAGATGCTTTAAATTCACTTTCCATAGAGTTAGCGTCAAGGTCAATATCGCTGTATATGCTTTGGATATTCATTTTGCTTAAATCCCCATACATTTTGTCAGATTTAGAGTCAATACCCCTTGCATTTTCAACTATTGCCGTTTTAAGGACAGCTATAACCGTTTTAAAGTTTTCGCAGTTTACATCAATTTTAAGAGCAGAAACCCCACCGTCAGAGCCATCAATACTTTTAACTTTAACAACACCAAATTTAGCGAGATTTTTTCTAAATTCACCAAGGTTAGTACCGTCATAATTTTTAAGTACAAGAATAGTATTTCTAGCATCTTCCTGAATATTGTTCATAAAGTCAGATTCAATAATATTAAGGGAATCCTGAAGGGCTTTAACCCTTAATATAAGAGGAAGTTCCCTGTCATTTTGTCTAAAAGCAATAATAGGGACTTTACCGAAAGAAAAGGCATTTCCGTCAACGGTAATATATGGTGTAATTTTTCCATCATCTTCTGGTATAAGCCTTTTCCCTTCAAGGACAAACCTCTGAATACCGTCATTGTTGTATAATTCAACTTTTTCGATAAAGACTTCTTCGCCGTTTACAAAGCGTTGAACTTCGTAAACTCTAACGGCAAAATCCAAAATAGAATGTTCTTCGTCTTTCCAAAAAGGGATAATTTCAAAAGGTGTAAATCTTTTAAAATCAAGCTTACCAAATTGGTTGTAGTATATGTAGATATATCCAATTCCACAGTTAAGAGTATCTTGCCCCACACCTTTTAGAAGCTTTTTAAATTTAGGGCCTAATATACTTTTAACGCATTTCAAAAATTCAATATCATCAGATTGAAAGGTCAAATCTTTAGATAATAAATAGTTGTTTTTCTGGTCAACCATACGAGAGTATTGGTTGTCAATTATAATGTTGTTAGGAAGATTATCGACTTCAGTAAGTTCGCCACCTTGCCCAATAACGGTACGTTTCCTGTTAATTATGTCGTGAACGCCGTCATAGTAACGTTCACCAGTCAGCATATCAGCCCTTTTTCTTGAAACCTTAAAACTAGAAATTGCATTTTCAATAACACTAAAAAAGTCATTGTCTTTAAGGTCAGAATAAAATTTTTGGATATTGTAGTCTTTTTGTAAATTGTACTCATTAAAAAACACATATTCACCTCCTTTCAAATAAATCAAATTTCATTTTATATGCCTAATGAATAGATGCTATATAAGAGCTAATCAAAAGAGAATCTGTTTCCAGATGATACCCCTTCCATAGCGTATCTCATAGCGTCCATAAGGTGATTAAAATCGTCACAAGGCACATTAATAGAGTCACCAAACCTGTTTTTGTCCCAGGAATAGTTAGATATTTCGGTAATAAAGTTTGTACATTTAGGTAGAATAAATATTTTAAAGTCTTGAATAAATTGAATACCATTAAGTATGCTGTCTTTGCCCTTTCTTGCCTTGATAATTCCTTTAAGACCAAGCTCTTGAAGTTCAGCGATTGACTTAGGTTCGGCACTATCAGCGATAATTCTTTCTTTTGAAAATCCCTTTTTGTAGATTTCATTGTAAATCATAGAGTTAGTGAGTGATTTTTTATAGATTTCATCAAAGACAAAAATCTCTTTTGTTTTGGTGTCAACAAGTCCGGCAAAAAATGCAGTAGGGTCGTTAGTATAACCAAAGTCAAGGCCAAAAACGCTTTGAATAGAATTTCTTTTAAGAATTTGAGAAATATCAAAATTAATTTCTTCCCAATTTTCAAATATAACGCCGTCAGAAATTCCCCACATACCGAGGCCAGCGACTTTATATCTTTTAGGATTATATTTTTTCATATCTTCAAAAACTTTTAAATCACTTTTGTCAAGAAATTCGTTACAAGTATAATTAGTTGTTTTAGCGAGAATATCAGGGTCATCATCGGCATCAAAAAAGCGTTTTTTTATCCAATGACGTTCGTTCCAAGGGTTTAAAGTAATGGTAATTTGTTTAAATAGATGTTCAGGGACGACCCCTCTTATAGATTCATCAAGCATATTAAAGTCAGCTTCGTTGTTAACTTCGTATGCTTCTTCAATCCATAACCAGCAAAGGTATCCGTCTTTAACAGTAATAGATGTTATTTTAAGAGGGTCATCAAGTCCACGAAAAAATATTTTTTGACCAGTAGGTTTGTATATCATTTCAAGGGGCGAAAGCTTAATTTCCCAAAGTTTAGAAACTCCAATTCGATTAATAGCCCATTGAAGTTCAGAGAAACAGCTGTCTTTCAATGTTGAAAAAACTTTTCTGATAACAAGTAAGTTAGAACCCTTGTATTTCATAATGCGATATATAAAGTTCAAAGCAGTTGTTTTGCTTTTTTTACTAGCTCTAGAGCCTTTGCAAACCCTGTATCTGCCAGTAAAATTCCAAAAATCAGCATATCCCTTGCCAATGATATTTTGTAGAGATATTTCCTTAACATTTTCTTTCATTTCCTCTTACCCCCTTTCTTAATTACAAAATCCTACGTCTTTTAAACTACCCTTAACAATTCAAAACCTGTTTCACAATCCCAACTCCTCACAACTACCCTTACTAACTCAAAACTTTTTCAAAGTCCTAAATTTTCTCAAACTCCCCTTACCAATTCAAAACTTTTTTCACAATCCCAACTCCTCACAACTACCCTTACCAACTCAAAACTTTTTTACAATCCTAACTTTCTACAACTCCCCCACAACTACCCTTAACAATTCAAAACCTGTTTTACAATCCCAACTCCTCACAACTACCCTTACCAGCTCAAAACTTTTTTTACAATCCTAACTCCTCACAACTACCCTTACCAGCTCAAAACTTTTTTTACAATCCCAACTTTCTACAACTCCCCCACAACTACCCTTAACAATTCAAAACCTGTTTTACAATCCCAACTCCTCACAACTCCCCTTACCAGCTCAAAACTTTTTTTACAATCCTAACTCCCTACAACTCCCCTTACCAATTTAAAAATTATTTTCCATACTAAATACATCATTCTGAAACATCATCTTTAAAAACTACCGAAACCCCTCCGTCTACTTTAACTTTTTCGGTGTATATTCCAAACCTTTTTCCCAAAAGTTCAGCAGCTTTAAGCCTGTCCTTTGCTGAAATATCTTTTTCAATATTTCTTGCACAAGCACCATTGTCGCCCCCTTCGACAACAACGACTTCTTCTTTTTGTTCACCTCTCATAACAGAAGTAAGGTAACGCATAACTTCTCTTGCAGAAGCAATTCGTTCTTCGTCAAGAAGTTTAAGACGTTCTTCGATGTATTCTTTAACATCTTCGTTTTCAAAAAATTTACCGAGGTAACCTTTTTTGTAACCAGCTTTTAAAAGTGCTTGTGTCTTGTTTCCAAGTTCAATAAAGTAATCGGCAGCTCTTTTTTGCCTTTCGTTTAACTTTTTCCCCATAAAATCCCCCTTTCAAATTTATTAAATATTTGATACGTTGCCTCTCTCTAATCTCTTGTAAATTTCTTGCAACCTTTTTCAACTTTCATACCTACCACCTTGCAACTTCTCCCAACTCCACTACCTACCACCTTGCAAGTCCTTTCCAATCTCTCTTCCAAACCAAAACCTCTTGCATATCTTTCCAACCCCTACCACTCCTTTAACCTCTTGCAACCCTTTCCAAACACTACCACCCCTTTAACCTCTTGCAACCCTTTTCCAACTCTCACCCCTACCACCTTGCAACCCTTTTTCTCCCCCTACCCAACCACCTCTTTAACCTCTTGCAACCTCCTCAAACCCTACCACCTCTTTAACCTCTTGCAAGTCCTTTCCAATCTCTCTTCCAAACCAAAACCTCTTGCACATCTTTCCAAACAATACCACCCCTTTAACCTCTTGCAACCCTTTTCCAACTCTCACCCCTACCACCTTGCAACCCTTTTTCTCCCCCTACCCAACCACCTCTTTAACCTCTTGCAACCTCCTCAAACCCTACCACCTCTTTAACCTCTTGCAAGTCCTTTCCAATCTCTCTTCCAAACCAAAACCTCTTGCACATCTTTCCAAACCCTACCCAACCACCTCTTTAACCTCTTGCAACCCTTTTCTAACTTCCATACCCACCAACCCAAAATCTTTTGCAATCTCTTGCAACCTCCTCAAACCCTACCACCTTGCAAGCCCTTTCCAACCCCACTACCTACCACCTCTCTAATCCCTTGCAACCTCTTCCAACTCCCTCCAATTCCTTAACACAAGCAAATTATAACACATAGTCTAGTACCATAAAATCACAAAAAGTATCAAGAGATACCAAAAGATACCAACAAGTAACATAAAATACCACGCAAAATTCCAAATAAAAAAAGCCATTGCACAAAGCGTACAATAGGCTTGTATAAAAAAAGACTGTAAGGCAAAGCCTTACAGTCATCAGAGTGTCGAAAAAGCTAATTTTTATCGTTATTGTCGATTTCAAAAAGCGTCGCAGACTTTTATCCGCAA
>CABVAP010000076.1 GCA_902496345.1 uncultured Eubacteriales bacterium | reverse complement strand
CGCAAAAGCCGGCTTACGCCGTCCGGATTTCTTTCCGGTGCCAAGTACCACGCCGTAGGCAAATAAATAGATTTCCGATAAAATCGGATTATAAACCAAAAACTTAAACCACCACAAAACTAGTTTTTTAAATCTTTTTACTTAAAAAGGTTTATCCCTACAACTTCTAATTTTAAATAGACTTCTTGTCAACGTTTATAACAGGGTAGTAGCTTTCGTCAATGTCCTTAATTTTGCTTTTTATCTCACGAACGACCTCGTCGTCAGACATTTCAAATGTAAAAGGTATTTCGACATCAAAAACTATTTTGGTCTGAACAACATTGCGTATTACCCTAAAGTCGTGAAATTCTAAATCAGGACTTATCTCTTTAATTATGCCCTGTACTTTTTCTTTAACCTCGTTGTGAAATTCGTCATTTAATACAATGGGGTCTAAATGTATACTGATGTCACAGTCAAATTTTCTTTTTATTCGCTCTTCTGCCTCATCAATTATCTCGTGTGCCTCGATTAAGTTTATATCTGATGGAATTTCAGCGTGTAACGAAACAATTGTCCTAGATGGGCCGTAGTCGTGTATAATCATATCGTGTATGCCGTGAATTTTTTCGTTTTCAAGCACACAGTTTTGAATGTCTTTAACAAAATTAGGGTCTGGTGGCATACCCAAAAGTGGCTGTAATGTGTCCTTTGCCGTTTCGTATCCAGAATATAAAACAAACACAGCAACGATAACACCGGCATAACCATCAATGTTAATTCCAAAAAATTTAACAATTAAAAGTCCAATAAGAACAACTGTAGTTGCAATACTGTCGTTAAGACTGTCCGAAGCTGTTGCAAACATAGCAGACGAATTAATTTTTTTACCAAGACTTTTGTTAAATATAGCAAGCCACAATTTAGCAAATATTGAAAAAACAAGTATACCAAATGAAACAAAACTAAACTCAATATCCTCTGGCTCAATAATCTTTTCAATCGAAGACTTAAGAAGTTCAAACCCCATCACCAAAATTACAAAAGCTATTATAAGACCTGTTATATATTCAACCCTGCCGTGACCGTACGGGTGGTCGTTGTCAGCAGGTTTGCCTGCCATTTTAAAACCAATAAGCGTAACAATAGAAGAACCCGCGTCAGACAAGTTGTTAAATGCGTCTGCCATAATAGAAATTGACGCTGTAATTATTCCAGCCAAAAGTTTTATTAAAAATAAAATTATGTTGATACAAATTCCAACAGAGCCACTTAAAGCCCCATATTTTTCCCTAACCTTAACATCACTAATATTGTCGCTATCCTTAACAAAAATTTTTAAAAGTAAATCTGTCATAAATGTACCCTCTCTAAACATAGTTTGAACTAAATTTTTATATTAAAAATATATTCAAGCATTAAGCTTTATATAAATAATTTCGTAAAAAATAAGAAAACATTGACTATACAAATCTGCATAAATCCAATGTTTTCTCAATATTTTAAAAATCAAAATCAAATTTTATTAGCAAAAAGTCAGCTAAAAAAATCTTATAAATAAACTGTAACCAAAATACATAATCATAAATAAAAATATAGCAAAATTGAGGAAGAAAGCAGCAATGACGCTTTCTATATGTCTGTCTTTATAAATAGCCACAACGCTAAGTATTAAATTAATAAAAGGTAACACACAAGCAACTATTTTAAGTATGTCGTAGAAGAAAAAGATTTGTTTAAAATCGCTAAATACAATGAGCATAACAACAAAAAGTATCTCAATTATACCAAGTACAAAGGCAAATGCCCCCAGCAAAGAAATTTTCTTTCGGCAATCTGTAATATTTTTAATATCTGCAACATATGATGCTAATTCACTTGCAACTTTTTCTGGTTCAAATGAGCCTGATAGCCCTAAATCTTCACCAGATAAATTTGAATTTACATTTTCATTAACATTAGAAATCTTTATGCTGTTAGCATTTTTGTTTAGACCCGAAATTTCTATATGACTTGAGCTTTCGCTTACATTTTTATTGGTAAAACTCATATTATCATTTTTTGTTTCAGAAAATTGTCGCAAATCAGCTCCACAAACGTGACAGAAATTTGCTCCATCTTGTTGCTGACTTCCACACTTGTAACAAAACATACTTACACCTTCTTATTCGCCATAAAATCAACAAAATAATTATTTTATAGCCGTAGTTTGATTTTTCCTTATATAGTTTCTTTGGGCGTCAAATATAAAGCTAAGAAGTATATTTTTATCTTCGTCACTCACGAATAAGAGTTTTGCTCTATATTCAAATTTACACCCAGGTTTTGTATGACTATGTCTGTCAAGAATTTTTATAACCATAAAAATTCTTTTATTATTAAAACTAACGCTACATTCTCTTTCTTCAGAAACAAGAATTTCAAGGTTTGAAACAAAGAGAAGACCTCCCTCACTCAAATCCTTTATTATTGCTTGATATGTTTCGCCATTTTTATCTTTGATAAGAAACGGAACCATACAGTCAAGTCTATAAAATTCACGTCTTTGTTCCTGTTTTGAATATTGAAGTTTATCAAAGAGCAAAAAGTTATATGCTTCTTTTTCAAACTTTCTAGATATTATAGCGTTGTGAAAAGTATAGACGCCTTTTTCATTGTAGACCTTTATCATATAAAGGCAATCCTCAATTGGTAATTCAACAATCTTATTATTTTCAACAGGAGTATATACAAGCAATTGAGTTTTATATATAGCCTCAATATATGTTGTATAACTTTTGCTATGGTCTTTTTCAGGGCAAATGGCAACCTTGTTACCAACTTTTAAATCACTAATCAAATAAACCACCCCCTAATTAAGAAAGTTTATCTATACCAGCTTTAATCCTGTTTAAAGTATCCTCTTTTCCAAGTAAAACAGCAAGTTCGCTAGCACCACAAGGTGATGTAGGTTGACCGGAAAGAGCAGTTCTAACAGGCCATAAAATTTGACCATTTTTAAGTTCATTTTCTTTTGCAACGGCAACAAGTTTTTCATAAATTGTGTCGTTATCCCAACTATCAAGGTTCTCCAAAACAGGTAACACAAGTTTTAAAGAAGTAAGAGAGTTTTCTTCATTTGTTTTCATTTTTTTATGAACATAAAGAGAATTTTCATATTCAGGAACTTCATTTATAAAGCTAACCATTTCAGTAATTTCGTTTAAAGTTCCGATTCTAGTTTGAACATAAGACGCAACAACTTTTAAATCTATGTCATCTCTCTTTATAGCTTTTTTCAAAATAGGTTCAGCCATTTCAAAGAATTTATCAAAATCAAGTTTCTTGATATATTCGCCATTCATCCAAGTAAGTTTTGCTATATCAAATATAGCAGGGGATTTACTAAGACCTTTAACATCGAAAGCTTTTATAAGTTCGTCCATAGTAAATATTTCCTGATTATCAGAAGGTGCCCAACCTAAAAGAGCAATATAGTTTGTTATTGCCTCTGGCAAATATCCTTTAGCAATTAAATCTTGGAAAGATGCGTCACCGTTTCTTTTAGAAAGTTTTTCGGTTGCATTTTTCATAACAGGAGGCACGTGGATATAAGTAGGGATTTCCCAACCAAAAGCTTCATATAACAAATTATATTTAGGAGTTGATGAAAGATATTCGCTACCTCTGATAACGTGAGTAATCCCCATTAAATGGTCATCAATTACGTTAGCGAAGTTATAAGTTGGCAATAAATCTGATTTAATAAGGATTTGGTCTTCCATATCAGAGTTGTCAACTGTTATAGAGCCATAAACTTCATCGTGAAAAGTAGTAGTACCTTCTTTAATTTTTTGTCTTATAACAAAAGGAACGTTATTTTTAAGATTTTCCTCAATTTCCTCTTTAGAGAGAGAAAGACAATGTCTATCATATTTAGCAGCAGTTTCACCACTTTCAGCTCTCATAGCGTCAAGACGTTCTTTAGTACAGAAACAATAATATGCTTCCCCTTTTTCAACAAGTTCTTTAGCATAGTCAATATAATTATTTTTTCTTTCACTCTGAACATAAGGGCCATAATCTCCACCAATGTCAGGGCCTTCATCGTGTGACATTCCCGCCATTTCAAGAGTTTTATATATAACGTCAACAGCACCCTCAACATATCTTTCTTGGTCTGTATCTTCAATTCTCAAAATAAATTTACCATTGTTAGCACGAGCGATTAAATATTCATAAAGTGCAGTTCTTAAATTTCCTATATGCATATATCCAGTAGGACTGGGAGCAAATCTTGTTCTTACCATTTCTAATCTCCTTATTTACATTATTAATACTTTTAATTTTACGATGTTTCACTCACTATATATTATATTTTTTAGTCGAATATGTAAAGAGATATTTTGAAAAAACTTAAAATTTTTTTGAATTTTGTTAAAAATACCAATAATGTAAAAATAAATTTTTCAAACATTTTTACAAATTTTTTTTGAAATATAGAGCATTATGTGTTATTATAGGGATATGTAGAAAATTGACGTATACGGAGGAAGAAAAATGGAATGGATTGAAGTAAAGATATATACAACAACAGAGGGTATAGAGCCATTGACTGCTATGCTTTTAGAAACAGGGGTCACAGGTATACAGGTAGAAGACGATGACGAATTAAAACAGTTTGTAACAACAAGTTCCACATATTGGGATTATGTTGATGAGGAACTTTTGAACAAAGAAAAAGAAGACACAAGAGTTATCGTTTATGTAAGCAATAACCCTTATGGTATGGACATACTTATGAGCATAAAAGAAGGTTTACAGAGGCTTAAAACTTCAGATATAGGGCTTGACCTTGGTAAACTTACTTATGAGCTTATAAACACAAATGACGAAGATTGGCTCAATAAGTGGAAAGAATTTTATAAACCGTTTAATGTAGGTAATAAGTTGCTTGTAAAACCGGAGTGGGAAGAAGTTGAAAATCCGGAAAACAGAATAATTTTCAACATAAATCCTGGACACGTATTCGGTACAGGAATGCACCAGACAACACAGCTCTGTATGATTAATTTAGAGAAATATATAACAGAATCAAGCGAAGTTTTAGACTTAGGTTGTGGAAGTGGTATTCTTTCAATAATCGCACTTTTACTTGGAGCAAAACACGCAAACGCAATTGATATTGATGCGAACGCAATTAAAACAGCTTACGAGAATGCTGCCTTAAACGGAATAGGAAAAGATAAATATTACGTAACATCTGGAAATATCATTGACAGCAAAGAAATTCAAGACGAAATGGGTTATGAGAAATATGATGTAGTTGTTGCAAATATAATTGCTGATGTAATTATTGCTATGGCACCAATTGTTAAGAAAGCAATCAAAAAAGACGGTACATTTATTTCTTCAGGAATAATAAAAGATAGAGTTGCTGACGTAAACGAAGCGTTACTTGCGAATGGTTTCGAAATAATTGACACAGCATATAAAGACGAATGGGTAAGTATTACATCAAAAATAAAATAAATATTCCATTTGGCTTAAAATAGTCAAATCAAGTATCTTGTAGTCGCATAAAATGTAAAATTCATAGGAGTTGACAGTATGCCTAAGTTTTTTGTTGAGAAAAATAATATAGGTGAAAAAAATATTGAAATAATAGGTGATGATGCAAACCATATAGCAACTGTTCTTCGTTCAAAGGTCGATGAAGAAATAATTGTTTGTGACGGTTATGGAACAGATTATCGTTGTCGCCTTATCGGAATAAATAAAAAACAAGTTCTTTGTGAAATACTTGAAAAATACGCAAACGAAAACGAACCAGAATTAAAAATAACTCTTTATCAAGGTTTGCCAAAAGGCGACAAAATGGAACTTGTTATCCAAAAATGTATTGAAATCGGTGTAGATAGGATTGTACCCGTTATAACAGAAAATACTGTTGTAAAAATAGGAGATAAGGCCGACAAAAAAAATATTCGTTGGAATAAAATAGCCGAATCTGCTGCAAAACAATGTGGTAGAGGTAAAATTCCACACGTTGAAAAAATTATGACGTTCAGCGAAGCCGTGGAAGATGCAAAAGAGCTTGAAAAAGCCATAATTCCATATGAAAAAGAAACAAAAACAAGCATAAAGAAATTTGCAAAAGAGTCTAAAGTAAAATCTATAGGTGTATTTATCGGACCTGAGGGTGGATTTTCCGACTCTGAGATAGAATTGTGCCAAAAGAATAATATCACCTCTGTAAGTCTTGGAAAAAGAATACTTCGTACAGAAACAGCAGGACTTGTTACAAGTGTAATTCTTTTGTATGAATTGGAGGGTCTTGATTGATTTACTTTGACAACTCATCAACAACAAAAGTAAGCGATGATGTAATAGACAAAATGGTTATTATGATGAGAGATGAGTTTGGAAATCCATCATCGCTCCATAGCTTTGGTTTTTCAGCCGAAAAAGAAATTGATAAGGCAAAAAAGACAATTGCCAAAATAATAAAAGCAACAGATAAAGAAATTTTCTTTACGTCCGGAGGAACAGAAGCAAATAACCTAGCGATATTGGGAACAACTTCTGCATTAAAAAAATCTGGAAATCATATAGTTGTCAGCAAAATAGAACACCCTTCTGTTCTTGAAGTCTATAAAAAACTTGAAAATTCCGGTTTTGATGTAACTTATTTAGATGTTGATAAAAGAGGATATGTAAATCTAAATCAACTTGAAAACTGTATATCCGACAAAACTATTTTAGTTAGCGTAATGCACGTAAATAACGAAATAGGAACTGTACAAGATATTCAAAAAATTTATGAGTTGATAAAAAATAAAAACAAAAAGACTTTATTCCATACCGATTGTGTACAATCTTTTTGTAAACATCAAATAAATTCAAAATATGCCGATTTAATAACAATGAGTGGTCATAAAATCCACGGTCCTAAAGGTGTCGGTGCGATATTTATAAAAAAAGGCACAAGGTTAGAGCCGGTGTTTATCGGTGGAAAGCAACAAAATGAGATTCGTTCCGGTACTGAGAATGTTGCCGGAATTGTTGGTTTTGCTGTTGCTGCCGAAAAAATGTATAAGAATATTGACAAAAATTTTGAAAACATTTCAAAAGTAAAAAATAAACTTTCAGAAATAACAAAGATATTGCCTAACGTATATGTAAATGGTGATTTAGAAAACGGTAGTCCTTATGTTTTAAATATGAGTTTTGCAGATGTTCGTGGAGAAGTTTTGTTACACTCATTAGAGGACAAAGAGATATATGTTTCAACAGGTTCAGCTTGCACAAGCAATCATAAAAAGCATATAGGAACTGTTGACATAATTGGAGGTCTTGGAGAAAATTCACTTCGTTTTAGCTTTACTGACACAAATACAGCATCTGAAGCAGAGACCTGTATATCACAATTATCGGAAATAGTACCGGTTTTAAGAGAATTTAGGCAATTATAATAAGGAGTAAAATAAGTTTTATGGAAAATATATTACTTGTAAAATATGGCGAAATAGCTATGCGAGGAAAAAATCGTTATTTAGTTGAAAATCGCCTTATACACATAATCATAAAAAATTTAGAAGATTTAGAGGGATACAAAGTTTATAAAGAACAAGGCAGACTTCTTGTAAAGAATGAATCAGGTGACTTTGATTATGAAACAGTTATCCCACGTGTTGTAAATATTTTAGGTGTAGTTGCTGTATGCCCCGGCGTAGAAATACAAGAAAAATCAATTGAAGTAATAAGAGATGTTGCTCTCTCATATATGAAAGAACATTATGAGGGAAAAACATTTTCATTTAAAGTTGAAACAAAACGTTCTGATAAGCAGTTTCCATTAGACTCAAGAGAAATTTCGGCTGATATAGGTGGTTTTGTTTTACACGGAATGGACGGACTTTCTGTTGACGTTCATAATCCAGATGTAACATTAATGGTTGAAATACGAAATAGTGCTTATGTCTATTCATCATTAATAAAAGGCTTTGGTGGACTTCCTATGGGTGCGTCTGGAAAAGCAACTGTTCTTATGTCAGGTGGAATTGATAGTCCTGTTGCTGCATTTATGACAGCAAAAAGAGGTGTTGAGATAGAGGCTGTTTATTTTGACAGTCCTCCACATACATCAGAAAGAGCAAGACAGAAAGTTATCGACCTTGCCGAAAAACTTTCTATGTATACAGGTAAATTTAATTTGTATGTAGTGCCATTTACAGAAGTTCAGCACTATTTATACAAGAGTGTACCACCTGAAAAAATAACTATTTTCTTAAAAAGAGCAATGGTTAAAGCTGCAGAGAAAATTGCACTTGAAACTAATTCATTAGCACTTGTAATGGGTGATAGCATCGGACAAGTAGCAAGTCAAACAATGCAAGCAATAAATGCGATAAATTCAGCAGCAGAGGAACTTCCAATTTTAAGACCACTTTGTGGATTTGATAAACAAGAAATTGTTGACCTTGCGAAAAAAATTGATACATTTGAAATATCAATAAGACCTTACGAAGATTGTTGTACAGTTTTTGTACCAAAACACCCTGAAACAAAACCGAAAAAATCAATAATAGAAAAAATAGAATCAAGCCTAACAGAGCTTGATAGCTTAATAGATACAGCTTGTAAAAACAGAAAAACAATTTAAAAATATATTTCTAAACCAAAGTAGCTAAGTTAAAGAAATTCTTTAACCCAGCTACTTTTAATTAACTACAATTAAATTTATTATACTTAAATTTTAACATTGTAAAGTTCATCGACCTCAACGTCACCAAGCTCACTCATTTTTCCATTTTCAACCACATAGAAACCACTTTTACGTATTTTTCCGATTATTTCAGCATTAATACCATTATCCTTTAAAATTTGAATAAGTTTTTGCCCATTTTCAGCCGTAACAAGTAATGAACCACTTGAAATCAATCTTAAATAATTTACTCCAACAGCATTACACAAAATTTTTGTTTCCTCAAATACAGGTATTTTGTCTAAGTAAACCTCTATTCCCTTTTCGGAACACTCTGCAATTTCTCTGCAACCGCCAAGCACCCCACCTTCTGTAATATCGTGCATACAGGTTGCCCCAAAATCTGAACAAATCTCTGCTTCTTTCATAACAGATAACATTTCTGAAAAGCCTTTACATTTTTCAATGATTTTACTGTCAACTTTTTTTGTTAATTCCTTTTCAAAATCATTAGCAATAATACTTGAACCCTCTAAACCTGCCCATTTAGTCATTATAACATCTTGTCCAACCTTTGCTCCACTAGATGAAATAAACTTTTTGCCTTTTGTTTTTCCAATAACGGTACAAGATATAACAGGTCTGTTTACAGCGTCTGTAATTTCTGTATGCCCACCAAGGATTGCAATATTATTTTTGCCTGCTTCTGTACAGATTTCTGTCAATATTTTAGAAATTTCATCTTCTGTTATTTGTGGAGGTAAAAGAGCTGTAATCATTATACCAACAACCTCTGCCCCAGATGACGCAATATCATTGCAATTTATGTTTACGGCTAAATTTCCAATATTGTTGCTAGCCCCTGTAATAGGGTCAGTTGATAAAACGCAATATTCTTCACCAAGATTTATAACGCTGCAATCTTCACCAACTTTAGGGCTTATAATAACTTCTTCTCTTTTTTTGTTATTTTTTGAAATAGGCTCTATAACTATTTTATTTAAAACCGAATTAGGTAATTTACCAATTTTCATAAAATCACTCCAAATTTAATTTTTACTATATATTGTACCCTTATTTGCAATATACGACAAGTATTTTTTTACAAAAAAATATCGCCATTTTATAATTGATAAAACAGCGATATTTTTATAACTTTGATTAGAAATTATCCAAATAATTCTTTCACTTTTTCGATAAATGATTTCTTTTTAGTGAAATTTATTTCACTCCCAACAAAAAACTTTTCAAGCTCACTTTGAGAATTTATAACAACATCATTTTTTGATAATTCTCTTTTTATGTAAGAACCGTCAGACTGCATATACCAGCCTTTTTTGTTATCGTTTCTGCAAAAATCAAGAATTTTAAGAATAACTTTTTTAGCCTCAAAAGATGTAACAGGAACAAAAACTTCAACACGTCTTCTGGTATTTCTATTTAAGAAATCACCGGAGCCAATAAAAATTTTTTCTCTACCGTCTTTCCCAAAACAGAAAATTCTTGAATGTTCAAGATATTTACCAACAATACTTTTTATAGTAATATTTTCAGTAAGACCGGGAACACCAGCTTTCATACAGCATATACCACGTATGTAAAGTTCAATTTTCACTCCTGCACAAGATGCCTCGACAAGTTTTTTCATAATATCAATATCGTTCATAGAATTTATTTTTATAGCAATAAATCCATCACCGTCAAACTTATGTCTTTTTATCTCATCATCAATAGCACTAATAACATTTGGTTTAAAACAATTTGGAGCTATCCATAAACTTCTTGTATGTTCTACAACTTCCCCAAGGCAAAAAGCCTTAAATAAATCGTTTGCATCGTTTCCAATAGCTTCATTTGAGGTTATATATGACATATCTGTGTACTAGGTCA
>CABVAP010000075.1 GCA_902496345.1 uncultured Eubacteriales bacterium | reverse complement strand
TCGAAACCCCCCAGGTTTTTGGGTACTTTTTGCAATCAAAAAGTACCACGCCGTAGGCAAATAAATAGATTTCCGATGAAATCGAATTATAAACCAATAGCTAAAATCACCACAAAGCCAGTTTTTAAATCTTTTTAATTAAAAAGGTTCACCACTACAAACCCCAATTTATCTAGATTTTTGTGACGTTGCTAAACAATTCAAGAAAGCCCGTGGATACTTTTTCCACGGGCTTAAATATTTTACAATGTTTTATAATAGTTTATTTTACAGGAGCTTTGTCTTTAAGTACAACGTCGTGTGCTCCACCTTCAACAATACTTGTAGCAGAAACGAGAGTGATTTTTGCTTTTTGTTGGAGTTCGGCAATAGTCAACGCACCACAGTTGCACATTGTGGAACGTACTTTGCTTAAAGTAAGTCCAACGTTATCGTGTAAGCTACCAGCATAAGGCACATAAGAGTCAACACCTTCTTCAAAAGAAAGTTTGCTAGCACCACCCATATCGTAACGTTGCCAGTTTCTTGCTCTTGCTGAACCTTCGCCCCAGTATTCTTTCATATAGTTTCCGTTTACAGAAACTTTATTTGTTGGGCTTTCGTCAAATCTTGAGAAGTATCTACCAAGCATAACGAAATCAGCACCCATTGCTAATGCAAGTGTGATATGATAGTCGTGAACAATACCACCGTCAGAACAAATTGGAATATAAATTCCTGTTTCTTTGTAATATTCATCTCTTGCAGCGGCTACTTCGATAACAGATGTAGCTTGTCCACGTCCGATACCTTTAGTTTCACGAGTTATACAGATAGAACCACCACCGATACCGATTTTAACAAAATCTGCACCAGCTTTTGCAAGAAATAAAAATCCCTCTCTATCAACAACGTTTCCAGCTCCAACTTTTACGCTGTCGCCATATTTTTCACGGATAAAATCAATTGTAAGTTTTTGCCATTCTGAGAAACCTTCTGATGAGTCGATACATAAAACATCAGCACCAGCCTCAACAAGAGCAGGAACACGCTCTGCATAATCTCTTGTATTTATACCAGCACCAACGACATATCTCTTTTGTGAGTCGAGAAGTTCGATTGGATTTTCTTTATGTGAATCATAGTCTTTTCTGAAAACAAAAGAAACAAGTCTTCCTTCATCATCAAGAATAGGTAGAGAATTGAGTTTGTGGTCCCAGATGATGTTATTAGCTTCTTTAAGGCTTGTACCCTCTTTTGCATAAATAATGTTTTCGATAGGTGTCATAAATTCAGAAACCTTAACAGAACGTTCCATTCTGCTAATTCTGTAATCTCTGCCTGTAACGATACCGATAAGTTTTCCATTAGATGTACCGTCTTCTGTAACAGCTACAGTTGTATGACCTGTTTTTTCTTTAAGGTCTAAAATATCTTGTAAAGTTGAATCAGGGCTAATATTTGAATCGCTTACAACAAAGCCAGCTTTATAGTTTTTAACACGTCTAACCATTTCAGCTTGATTTTCAACAGTTTGTGAGCCATAAATAAAAGAAATTCCACCTTCTTTTGCAAGAGCAATCGCCATTTTATCATCAGATACAGATTGCATAATTGCAGAAACAAGAGGAATGTTCATAGTAATAGGACACTCTTCGCCTTTTTTGAATTTTACAAGAGGTGTTTTTAATGAAGCATTTGCAGGGGTACATTCAGAAGAAGAATAACCTGGAACTAATAAGTATTCACTAAAAGTATGAGATGGTTCATCAAAATAATATGCCATTTTTTTTCTCCTTTCAAATAACAAAAACAAAATAGATTAATACTTAGAATTATACATACATTTTAGATAAAAATCAATAGGTTGTCGACAAAAAAATTTATTTATATAATCAAGAAACAAAAAAACGTTTGTTATCGACAATTTATGTATATAACAAAACGTTTTTTTAAAATAACTTATTTCAAATTAACACGAAACATTTAAAAATGTTGTATGGTTATTATTTAAGAGAATCAACAGAGCCAAGAACGTCTTTGATTTTTCCTTCAACAAGACTTTGGATAAGTGCTCTACCATCTCCACAATATCCTCTAGGGTCGAATGCTTCTGGTTTTTCTGCTAAGAACTTTCTGATTGCAGCAGTCATAGCAAGTCTTAAATCTGTATCCATATTAATTTTACAAACAGCCATAGATGCAGCTTTTCTAAGCATATCGTTAGGGATACCTTTTGCTCCGTTTATTTTTCCACCAAAGTCATTGCAAGTTTTTACGCAACCTGGGTCAACAGAAGATGCACCGTGGAGAACGATTGGGTATTTTTTAAATCCAGCAGCATCAAGTTTATTAGAGATTGTTTCAAGTCTTGCAAAGTCAAGTTTTGGTTCACCCTTAAATTTATATGCACCGTGGCTTGTACCGATTGCAATTGCAAGAGAGTCAACGCCTGTTCTCTGAACAAAATCAACAGCCTGGTCAGGGTCTGTATAAGTTGCATTTGCAGCTGATACATTTACTTCGTCCTCAACACCTGCGAGTTTACCAAGTTCAGCCTCAACTACAACGCCTTTATCGTGAGCGTATTTAACAACTTCAATAGTTTTTGCAACGTTTTCTTCATAATCAAAATGAGAACCATCGAACATAACAGAAGTAAAGCCAGCAGCGATAACTTCTTTAACTGTTTCTAAGTCTGGGCCGTGGTCAAGGTGGAGAGTTACATCAATGCCAGTTTCATCGATTGCTGCATCTACCATTCCTTTTAAATATTTTGGGCCTGCATATTTAAGGGCACTTTTTGAAACCTGAAGAATACAAGCTGAATTAAGGGCAGCAGCTGCTCTAGTAACACCTTGAATAATTTCCATATTGTTGATGTTGAAAGCACCGATTGCGTACTTTCCGTCATAAGCCTTTTCAAACATTTTTGTACTTGTTACTAATGCCATAATATAATAACCCCTTTCTAAAATTAAAGTAGAAATTTATTTCTTGATGTTATTGTAACACAGGGCGAAAAAAATTTCAATGGTAAATTAGTAAAATATAGAAAGCAAGATACAACTTTATAAAATATATGAAAAAAGTAAAAAAATAGGAGAAGTTGATTTTTATAATAAATACTGTGTTAGAAATAGGGAAAATGCTTGTGAATTATGCACAATAATTTTGCGTAATTATATTGAAAATTTATAAAAATATTTGCTGGCTATGAAAATCTTTCATCAAATTGTTGACAGAATTTACATTACAACTTATAATCTTAATAGTGAGTAAGTTTTAAAAAGTTGTATCGACAACTTTTATACTTAACTTAAAGTTTTTTATTTATTAATTTTATAAGGAGGAATAACTAGTGAACAAATTTTTAAAACGTGCAGTAAGTACATTATTAACATTTGTAATGCTAATGAGCTGTTCTTTGCTCAATATTTCAACTGCTTATGCAGCAGACCCAGAAATAATTGACAAAGACAGTGGTAACGGTTCTTGGAGCTTTTTATCAAGCAATACGACTTTCCTTGATACAAATCTTGCAACAAGTAGTGAAACTGAAAAACTTGTTTCTCTTGGAACTTATACTGACAGCAACAAAGTAGACCATACATTGTATTCTCTTGGGGGAGCTAACAATCCGACAAATTTAGAATATAGTTATGCTGATATGAAATTTATCGCAACAGCAGATTCAGCTGTTACATTTAGAGCATTTAAAGGTTTTGGTCGTTTGAACCTTGACCCTGGTGCAGCTATTTCTGTACCGGTAAATGGACCTTGTAAAATAACAGTTGGTTTATTTGTAGACGCTAACCCTGCTTCTGGTAGTGAGGGCTATACAGGCTCAGAAACTGGAGAAACAGAAGACGGTAAAATTACACTCTATGCAGATGGTTCACAATTTGCTGAAAAAACACCTCTTGCTATAAATAAAGGTACAAATACATCTTACGATTTTATTTACAATGGTGAAAAACCAGCAGACATAAAAATTGAAAACTCTGGTTCAAAAATTCTTGCTATTGCAACAGTTACAACAAAACACGTTGTACAGCAAGGTGCAGACGTAAAAGACTGTTCTGAATCAAAAAGCTTTCCTTTCTCTGGAAAAGTTTATGTTGTAGGTGACGAAACAGCTTGCGAATATACAGCTGAGAATGTTGAAAAATACAATTTCAAACAAGGTTGGGGTCAAAATTTAAGTAACTATTTTGGTTCTGAAGTTACTATAAACAACCTTGCAGTTGCTGGAAAAAGTTCAAAAAGCTTTGTTTCAGACGTAAATTATACAACACTTATAGACTCAATGAAAACAGGAGATTACCTCTTAATTCAAATGGGCAACAATGACGAAAATGAATCAGACGCTACCTCTTATACTGTTCCTATTTCAAAAATTGGTGACGGTAGCCTTGATTGGAGAAAATCAGATGACGGTACTGTTGCAGACGGAAGTGGAAACAACGTTCCTTGCTTTGAATGGTTCTTATACAACAAATACATTAAACCAGCAAGAGAGGCAGGAACTCAACCAGTTCTTATAACTCCTGTAACTAAACGTGATGATTCCGGTAGTGCCAAAGAAGATGTAACTCATAACCTTTACGCTGAAGCAGTAAGACAACTTGCTGCTGATTATAAAGTACCACTTATTGACGTAAATTATGATAGTACAAAATACTGGAATGAAGTTTATGCACAGGGTGGTGCAGATGCAACTAAAGCATTACACGCACTTACTGAAAGTGGCGAAGTTGATAATACAAACCTTAGCAAAGTTGGTGCTGATGCTGTAGCAAAAATGGTTGCAAGCTCAGCAAAAAAACTTGGACTTGCTTTAGGTTTAAAATCAAATGTTGAAGTTGAAAAAGTTAAAGAAATTACAGTTGATGCTAATGTAGCTCAAACAAACGTTAGTACACTTACTTTTAAAACAGTAAGTGACGCTATGAAATTTATCGAAAGCTGTAACACTCCAACTTCTGAAGAAGAAAGAGTTACACTTAATTTCAAAAAAGGTGTTTATAGAGAACAAATCTTTGTAAATGCACCTTATCTTACATTTAAAAATGCTGATTCTACAAGCTATTCAGATGTAGTTTTAACTTGGTACTATGGTATCGGATATAAATATTATAGTATAGGTGCTGATGGTTTCTATGATAAAGACACTATGAGAGAAAACCAAATCAATGACACTTATACAGCTGCTTGTACAAACTGGGGTCATACAGTTCGTGTAAACTCAACAGCTACTGGTTTTAAAGCTGATAATATCACTTTTGAAAGTTCTTTTGACAGATATGTTACAAAAGAAGAAATCGAAGATGGTTGTACACCTGTTGACATTTCAAACGCTGAAGAAAAAGCTGTTTTCTATAAAGACGGTACAGTTAAAAAGCCAGATAGAGCATCTCTTGGTGTAGGAAGTACAACGGTTCAGGGTAAAGACTATAGAGAAAGAAGCTGTGCATTCTTTGCTATGGCAGATAAAATGGAAATGAACGGTTGCTACTTTGTAAGTGAACAAGATACACTTGGTACTAACCATATGCGTCAGTATTACAAAGATTGCGTAATTGAAGGTACAGTTGACTATATCTGTGGTACAGGTAACTCTATTTTTGATAACTGTGAACTTAAATGGGGTACAACTGCAAATGCATCTGGTGGATATGTAACAGCACCAAAAGGAAATTATCTTTTCTATAAGTGTAAAGTAACAGGGAATGGAAACGACAAAACTAATTCTTGGGCAAGACCTTGGGGTGGACAGGATTCTAACTTGACAGCATTTAAAACGACTATTACAAAAAATAAAAATAGTAAATTAAATATTCTTGGTTCAGGTTATTCAAATATGAGTAAAAATTTGGCATCAGAAGCTAGATTCTATGAATATGGCTCTGTTGATGAAAATGGAAACTCTATAGATACTTCTAGCCGTCTTAAAAATACAGTTCAACCTTTTGGTACAGTTGTTACTGACAAGTGGCTTATGCTTGAATTTAATCCATATAACTACACTACAGGAAAATATAAAGCAGATAACCCTAACGTAAGATATACTGTTGATGATTGGGACCCAATGAACAGAGCCGAAAGAATGAAACCTATCTTAGAAGCTATTAACTTTGACCTTGCTTCTTGTGGAAAAAACATTGCTTATGATGAAACAAATAATGTTTATACAGTTGGAGCAGAAACAGTAACTCTTCCTGCTGTTGCTGATGGTTACGAAAGAAAAGTTGTTTCTAGTTCATCAAATGTTGTTGTTTCAGATGACGGAAATGTTTTGAAATTAAATCATTCTTCTGAGGCAACAGACGCAACATTAACTGTTTACTACAGAGAAAAAGATAGTGATGAATGGGGAGATAATAGGGTTATTGCCCTTAAAATCACAGAAAAAGGTGCAACACCTGTTGACCCTGTCGACCCAACAGATGAATACATACTTGGTGATTTTAATAACGATAAAGTTATTGACGTAAATGATGCTGCCCTTGTTTTAAGCTATGTTCTTAATAAATCAGATTCACAATTTAAAGATTTTACAAAAATACAGATTGATTCAGCCGATGTTACTGGTGACAAGAAAGTTACTGCTGAAGACGTTGCACAGATTTTAGCTAAAGTTTTAGATAAGAATTTTGTATTTACAAGAAAAGAATTTGACGGAAAAGTTACAACAACTACTACAGAAGCAACAACTGATGAAAGTACTGAATCATCAACTGATGTATCAGAGCCAACAACATCGGTAGAAGTAGAAAACAACTTTTTTGTAGATAGTGACGACTTTTCTAGTTGGATTAGAGAAAATCACGACGACGCTGTAGGCATTGATAGAGCTAATGAAGATGAGGTTTTTGGAAATGCAACACCAAAAATTTTGCTCCCAAATAAAGCAGTATTCAAAAAATTTGCAAATCCTATTTCAAGTGGTGTATATGAATTTAGTACAGACTTTTTAACAACTAATGAAGATACAGCAACAGGAAGAAGTTTCAGAATTTATTTTGAAAATGCTGCAACAGCAGATAACGGAAACGGCATTGCAACAGATGCATTTGATTTTTCAAACATTTTCTACCATTTAACAGACTTTGGTGGCTCAACTTATGTTGTAGCCGAAGATAACACAGGCTGTAAAGTTAAAACAGACAATACTTTCTCAGCAGGTAATATGGAATCAAACAAATGGTATCATATTTCAGTAAAAGTTGACTTTGACAATAAAACTCAAACAACAGCCATTTATTTACACGGAACAGACGGTACTTATGCTCCAGAAACAAGCTGGACTACTCCTATCGCTGACCCAGTTATAACTCCATTGATTTCAAAAGACCCATTACAGTTAAAACAAATCAGACTTGTAAGAACTATTGGGGGAAATGTTTATTTTGACAACGTTTCTGTTAAAGAAATAAGATAGTTGTTAATTAAAAGCTACCGATTTAATCGGTGGCTTTTTAAATTGCGGGGGCTTAAAACCTTGAGATTCTGTCTTAAACTCTGCTAGCTTTCAGCACTTTTGCTACGCAAAAGTAGGCTACGCTTGTCGGGTTTGGGACAAAGTCTTAAGGTCTTAGACAAATCCCAATTTTTCTTAAATAATTAAATTTATAAATAAAAAACCTCACTTTAATTAAAAAATGAGGTTTTTTATTTATGTTAAATTATTTAGATGTTTTTAACTAAACATAGTAAGGATTTGGTTTACATAAAAGAACGATAAAGTCGATTAAAACGCCTATGCCGAAAAGACTACCAGTAAATAAGTATAAAACGCCCATACCAGCCTTACCTTCATAAAATTTATGAACGCCTATCCAGCCAAGGAAGAAACAAAGAACAACGGCAACCCATTTGTTCTTTTGTCTTGCTAAACCAGCAGCATAAGTAGCATTCACGTTTGAGTTTGTATTGTTGTTTTCGTTATTAATAACAATTTGAGGTTGAGCCGAATTGTTAACGTCTTCAACTTGTCTTCCGCAAAGTGTACATATCACTGCATCTTCTGGAATTTTTCCTCCACAATGTTTACAAAATTTTGTTTTAGGTTGTGGTACGTTGTTAACTGCTTGTGTATTATCAACTGGTTGTGTACCTACAGGTTGAGAGTCTGTTGCATCTTCTGGATTTTTGTTAATATCAACCATAATAGAATCCTTCTCTAAAAATATTAATATTGTTTGAAACCAAGATTGGTTTTTAACATCCTATAAAAGATAAACTAAAAATCAAAAAAATAGTTTGATTGCCATTATTATCCCTAATACAAGAATGGTGTATCAAATATGTTGCAAAAAGTCAATGATTATTTTACAATAATTATAAAAATTTGTAGTTTAGATAAATTTATGGTATATGTGGATAAGTTTAGAGTTTGCAAAAATAAACATTTTATTGTTTTATAAAATAAACTGTATTTTAGTAAAATTTGTCTAAATTGCTAAGTTTGTAAATAGAAATTTTAGATAAAAAATATAGTATTTTTGATTAGTTTTATATATTTTATAAAAAAATAATCAAAAAAGTTGATTTATGGGAAAAAATGATATATAATACCCCTAAAGGTATCTATTAAAAAGGAGGTATTTTATATGAAAAAAAGCATTCGTTTGCAAATACTGAAAAGTATTTTGGTTGTTGTAATGGCATCTTTAGTTGTTTTGGGTATCGTTAGTATATCGTTGAACTATATTAGTGCTAATAATATTCTTGAAAAAAATATGACCGAAACGGCAGAAGTTGCCTCTAAATGTGTTCAAAAAGAACTTGCGTCTTATTTGAATATTGTAATTGAAACAGGGTATCTTCAAAGACTTTCTGACCCTACACAATCTATAGAAGATAAACAGAAAATTATAAATCAAAGAGTTGAAACTTATAAACTTGATGAGGGCGATATTATTGGTCTTGACGGAAAAAGTATTTTTACCGGAATTGACTACAGCGATAGAACTTATTATCAGGAATCTTTGAAGGGTAATACATATATAACTGAACCTTTGCTTAGCAAATCTACAAACAAGATGAGTGTTATGATTTCTGCTCCTATATGGAAAGGTGGAGTTGCTAATAGCGAAGTTGTGGGTGTTGTTTATTTTGTGCCTAACGAAACTTTCTTAAATGATATTGTTTCAGAAATTAAAATTAGTGATAATAGTGCTGCTTATATTATCGATAACACAGGTATAACTATAGCTGATAATACTATGGATACTATTGGAAAACAAAACATCGAGGAAGAAGCTAAAACTGACAGTTCTCTTGAAAATCTTGCAGAACTCCACTCTAAAATGAGAAAACAAGAATCTGGTTTTGGTGAATATGAAATAAATGGAACTACTAAATTTTTAGCATACGCACCTATAGACGGCACTAATGGTTGGAGTATGGGCCTTTCTGCTGTCAAAACAGATTTTATGGGTATGTTTAATATGTCTGTTGTTATAACAATCGTTATCATTATTGCAGCTTTTATTCTTGCCATCTTTATAGCATACTGGCTTGCAAACAGAATGGGTAATCCTATTAAACAATGTGCTGAACGTTTAACAAAACTTGCAGAGGGTGACTTATACGCTGACAAACTTGAAGTCACAAGAGATGATGAGATAGGCATACTTGCAAACTCAACAAACACCATAGTCGAAACAATAAAGAACATTATTGCTGATATGGACTGGGGACTTGAAGAAATGGCAAATGGTAATTTCAGCATTGAAAGTAAAAATGATGACTTGTATATTGGAGATTACAACAGCCTTGCAGTTTCTATGTATAAAATTATAAATCGATTAACAAAAACTATTGTTGGTATTAGTCAGAGTGCTGAACAGGTTTCCTCAGGGGCTGAACAGGTTTCTGCTGGGGCTATGGCTCTCTCTCAAGGTACAACTGAACAGGCATCTTCTATACAATCACTTGCAACAACTCTTAATAAGATTTCTGAACAAGTTGAAACAAATGCTGAAAGTGCAAAAGAAGCAAATCAAAAAGTTGATTTCGTTGGTGCTGAAATTAACCAAAGTAATATAAAAATGCAAGATATGCTCGCTGCTATGACAGAAATAAATTCACGTTCTACTGAGATTAAAAACATAATTAAGAGTATAGAGGATATTTCTTTCCAAACTAACATATTAGCACTTAATGCAGCTGTTGAGGCTGCAAGAGCTGGTGAGGAAGGGAAAGGCTTTGCTGTAGTAGCTGAAGAAGTTAGAAGTCTTGCTGAACGTTCTTCTGACGCATCTCAAAACACAGCACACTTAATTGAAGAATCTTTGAAAGCTGTCGAAAAAGGTATGAAGATTGCTAATGATACAGCAAAATCACTTACAGGCGTTGTGGAAGGTGCGAAGGGTATTACTGGTGCTATTAAACGAATATCTGACGCATCTGCCGAACAATCTTATGCTATAAACCAGGTATCTATCGGTGTTGACCAAATTTCTAGCGTTATACAAACAAACTCAGCAACTGCTGAAGAAAGTGCTGCAACAAGTGAAGAACTTTCTAGACAGGCTGCTATCCTTAATGAAATGGTCGGCAAGTTTAAAGTTAAAGAAGACAGCGTTAATATTAACGGAATTGAAAACAGTTACCTTGTGAAAACAAGGTAGGTAGGGTTTTGTAAAAATTGGGGTTTGTAGGGGTGAACCTTTTTAAGTAAAAAGATTTTAAAAATTAGTTTTGTGGTGGTTTTAGCTATTGGTTTATAATTCGATTTCATTGGAAATCTATTTATTTGCCTACGGCGTGGCATTTTTTAGGTAGAAAGATTTAAAAGACTAGTTTTGTGGTGGTTTTAGTTTTGGGGCTTACAATCCGATTTCATCGGAAATCTATTTATTTGCCTACGGCGTGGTACTTTTTGACTGCAAAAAGTACCCAAAAACCTGGGGGGTTTCGAATTCCCCCCAGACCCCCACAAACGAGCAGGGGA
>CABVAP010000074.1 GCA_902496345.1 uncultured Eubacteriales bacterium | reverse complement strand
GAGACGGAGTCTCAAGGTTTTGAAAGGTTTTAAGATTTTGACAACTTCTAATTTGTTGTTTTTATTTTTTTGCCTTGTACATATCAAATAAGTTTAGCCTTAAAGAGTTTATAACAACGCAGAAGCTGGATAAACTCATAGCAAACGCACCAAACATAGGGTTTAACTGCCAGCCGAAAAACGGAATAAAAATACCGGCAGCAAGAGGTATACCAATTATGTTGTAAATAAATGCCCAGAATAAGTTTTCACGAATGTTTTTCAACGTTGCACGACTAAGCCTAATAGCAGCAGAAACGTCACTAAGACGGCTTTTTATAAGTACCATATCAGCTGCATCAATCGCAACATCTGTACCGGCACCGATAGCAATACCGATGTCAGCTCTTGTAAGGGCCGGTGCGTCATTTATTCCGTCACCAACCATTATAACCTTGCCTTTTTTCTTTAAATCTCTTATAACTTTTTCTTTTCCGTCTGGTAAAACTTCAGCAACAACATCATCAACGCCGGCTTGTTCTCCTATGGCTTTTGCTGTTCTCTCGTTGTCACCTGTAAGCATAACAACCTTTAATCCCATATCTTTTAATTCACTAATAGCTTTGCTACTGTCTTCTTTTATAACATCAGCAACAGCTATAATTCCGATAAGTTTGCCATCTTTGGTAAATAACAACGGTGTTTTTCCCTGTTCAGCAAGTTTTTCTGTCTTTTCCTTAATTTCGCTTGTAATATCAGCTTTGCTACTTATAAATTTGTAGTTTCCACCATATAACTCACTTCCACCAAGCATAGCAGTAAGCCCACTACCAAAAATAGCTTTAAAATCTGAAACTTCTTTAGACTTAATATTTTTTTCATCTGCATATTTCAAAATAGCTTTCGCAAGAGGGTGTTCGCTTTTCTTCTCTAAAGAAAAAGCAACAGAAAGTAATTCATCTTCAGAAACTCCATTTGTAGGAATAATATCTGTAACTTTTGGTTCACCATAAGTTATAGTACCAGTTTTGTCAAATACAATAATATCAGCCTTTCCGGCCTCCTCAAGTGAAACGGCAGTTTTAAACAAAATACCATTTTTCGCACCCATACCATTTCCGACCATTATAGCAACAGGTGTTGCAAGACCTAACGCACAAGGACAGCTTATAACGAGTACGGAGATAGCTCTAGCAAGGGAAAACCCAACGGTTTCGCCCAAAATAAGCCAAACAATAAATGTGACTATAGATATACCAATAACAGCAGGAACAAATATACCAGATACAGTATCAGCTATTTTTGCAATAGGTGCTTTTGTTGCAGTAGCGTCACTAACCATTTGAATAATTTGAGAAAGTGTTGTATCTTCTCCAATCTTTGTAGCCTGACATTTAATAAATCCAGATTGATTTAATGTTCCAGCAGAAATAGAACTTCCAACAGTTTTGTCAACAGGAATACTTTCGCCAGTAAGTGTTGATTCATTAACTGCACTACTTCCGTCAATAACAACACCGTCAACAGGAATATTTTCACCAGGGCGAACAACAAAAATATCACTTTTTTTAACTTGCTCAATAGGTACAGTTTTTTCTGTATCATTTTCAACAATAACAGCAGTTTTAGGTGCAAGTTTCATAAGTCCTTTAAGTGCATCTGTTGTTCTACCTTTAGAGCGAGCCTCAAGCATTTTTCCAACAGTAATAAGCGTTAAAATCATAGCAGCAGACTCAAAGTAAAATTCGTGCATATATCCCATAACAGCATCAGCGTTTCCGTGTAATTGAGCGTCTGTCATAACGAGTAATGCCCAAGTGCTGTATACAAACGCAGCCGTTGAACCAAGGGCAACGAGCGTATCCATATTAGGTGAAAGTTTAAAAAGACTTTTAAATCCATTTATAAAAAACTTTTGATTAATCACCATAACAATAACTGTGAGCAACAACTGAACAATGCCCATCATAACGTGATTATCTTCCATAAATGCTGGTAAAGGAAATCCCCACATCATATGCCCCATAGAAAAATACATAAGTACCAATAAAAAGACAATAGAATATACAAGCCTTCTTTTAAGTACAGGGGTTTCGGTATCTTTAAGGGCGTCATCGTTTGCCGATGATTTATTTTCTTTTTCTGCTCCTTTAACGCTTGCACCATAGCCAGCAGCTTTAACAGCTGAAATTATAGCATCATCAGAGGCAGTTCCCTCAACGCCCATAGAATTTGTCAAAAGACTAACAGAACAGCTAGAAACACCGTCAACCTTTGAAACGGCTTTTTCAACTCTAGCACTACAGGCAGCACAGCTCATTCCTGTAACATTATATTGCTTCATAAAATCACTCCTTTGTAATTTTGCTTTACACAAATTAGCTATGGATAACTTAATCGTATTATATCACAATAAAAAAAACAATCAACCACCAAATAAAATTTTTTATTCATTATATTATACTATAACTATAGGAATTGTGAATTTTTCTATCAATTACTACTTAAACTTTAGTAAAAACAAACTAATTACGCCATTAATTACATTTTTAACAACTGGCAAAACAGACATTTTTGCATTTTTCTCACTTGTAATATTTTCACAAAAAAATAAGTTCATTTTTATTTTATATATTTTGACAAAATTAACATTAGCCTGTCTATATTCATTGAAACCCTTAACTATTTGTGCTATAATACCGAATATATTATATGGGTAAGAATTTACATTACTTTTTTATTTTCATCTATTTTATATTACCAAATTCATTAATTTTTATACATATTTACCGTACATAAGGGGGTATTTATTTTGAAATTAGAAAAAAAATATTTTATGCCATTGGCAATTATAGCCGGTGCTGTTATTATTGTTCTTGCAATTGTAGCATTTGTCATTAATGGTGCTGGCAAAGAAACATATCGTTCTGTAAAAATAGTAGAAACAGAGGGCGATATAAAAATCGATAGAGAAGATATAGGCGAACTTCAAGCAAGTTCAAATATGAACCTTGTTTCAGGTGATACTGTAACAACAGGCAATAATTCCTCTGCAGTTTTACTACTTGATACAGACAAATACGTCTATCTTGATTGTGATAGTAAAATTCAAATTGTAGCAGACGGTGACACATCGAACGGAAAGATTGAAATTTAAATTGAAAATGGTACAATTCTTAACGAAATTCAAAACCCTTTACAAACTGGTGATTCATACGCAATTAAAACACCTAACGCAACTATGTCAGTAAGAGGAACTGTTTTTGAGGTCAGACGAAATACATCTGATAATGACATTGAACTTCTTGTTTATGACGGAAAAGTAGGTTTGGGACTTGGTGATAAACCAGAAAGCCTTTATACTAAATGTGAATACACTAAGTTTGAGGATAAAGAAAATCCTAATTTCATAGTAGAGCGTTCATCTATAACAGATAATGTTATGAATGACCGAATGAAACAAAGGTTATCTGAAATATTAAAAGACGGTAGAGATATTATCGAATTACCTACAGAAGATACTTCTATGCTGGATAAGTTTATCGGTGACGCAGTAATGGCAGTTTATAACGCACCTCTTGACATAGAAAATTATGAGAAAAAAGCAATAATGACAGGCTTAAACATATTAAAAGAACTAGAAAACTTAAATAAAGAATTAAAAGAAAAAAATGGGACAGAGATAGCCTGTGGCATAGGTATACATTGTGGTAAAGCAGTTGTTGGAAATATCGGCTGTTCATACAGAGTGGATTACACAGTTATCGGCGACACCGTAAATATAGCTGAAAGACTAGAATCTATTGCCAAAGGTGGTAAAATCAATATAAGCAAAGAAGTCTATGACCGAGTAAAAGATGAATTTGATGCGATACCAAAAGGCTCATATATGCTTAAAGGAAAAAATAAAGAAGTCTTTGTCTATGAGATGGGGGTAGTATATGAATCAGAAAACGTTTGATAAAATACTAGAAATCGGGATTCAGCTTTCGGCTGAACGTGACTATGACAAGTTATTTACAAAAATAATTAACTGTGCAATGGAATTAACAAATTGCGATGCAGCGACTCTTTATTTGTATGAAAATGACGTTCTAAATTTTTGTATTATGAAAAATAAAACATTAAATATAGAGCAGTTATTAAAAGATGAGGAAACCTATCCTGCTGTGCTTATGCGAGAGGAAAATATTTGTGCCTACTCAGCCATACATAAAAAAATGTTAAATATTCCAGATGCGTATGAAAGCACAGATTTTAATTTTAGTGGTCCAAAAAGATATGATAAACTCACAAAATATAGGACAAAATCTTGTTGCACCACTTATTAATAACGAAGATATGTTAGTTGGTGTACTCCAACTTATAAACGCACTTGATAAAGACGGTAACGTTATACCGTTTGATAAAGATTTTGAAGTTACATTATGCTCACTTGCTTCACAAATGGCAATAGCACTTTCAAATATGAATTATGTAAAAGAAATCGAAAACATTATGCTTTCGATAACAAGATGTTTTACAGATGTAATTGATAAAAGAACTCCATACAATTTTTATCATTCAAGAAATGTTTACCTTTACACTGAACTCTTTGTAAATTATTGTAATAAATTATATAAAAACGGAAAAAGCAACAGATTTTTCAATACGGAAAACAAAAAAGAGCTTCTTCTTGCAGCATTAATGCACGATATAGGTAAACTTGTTGTTCCTAAAGATATAATGAATAAATCAACACGTTTAGGAAATAAATTAGATTTAGTTTTATAACGATTTGATTACCTTGTTGCTCTTTATGAAATTGACTTATTGTCAAATAAAATATCTAAAGATGAAGCTGTAACCGAACAAGAATATTTAAAATTATCGAAAGAAAAAATAATAGACTTAAATAAAGCAAGCTTCCTTGATGAGGAGAATAGACAAACTGATACAAAAACATAATTTAAGAAATGTCAGCAAATTAATCGAAGTAAATTTGCTTGATAAAATAAAGAAAAGCATTGATTATATAAGTAATCACGGCATATTAAAATAATATCCTATTCCCCATTTCTCATAAGAATTGGGGGATTTTTTTTGTCTTGCCCTACCCTCTTTTATATTTTCTAAATTATAATTAAATATTTACAATCTTTAGATTTTGTTGTATAATGCTTTAAATTGCTAGATAATGAAAGGGTGTTTGTATTGGAAAAAAATTTAGACTTTGAAAAAGCTTGTAAATACTTTCTTGGTGACGGAGTCGAAAGAGATACAAAAAAAGCTTTTGAACTTTTTGAGAAATGTGCTAAAAATGGTCACCTTGAGGCAAAAGTAAACCTTGCCGGTTTGTATTATTCCGGAGAGGGTGTTCAAAAGGATTATAAAAAAGCACTTGAATTACTTGAAGAATGTGCAGAAAGTGGTCACGCAGATGCACAGTATAACTTAGGTAGTATGTATTTTTTAGGTGACGGTATCGAAAAAGACGATAAAAAAGCAGCCCATTATATTTCAATGAGTGCAAAACAAGGACATACAGAAGCACAATACAATATGGGCATTTTATATATGGAGGGATTTGGCGTTGAAAAGAATATTCAAAAATCCATTGCTTGGTTTATGAAAGCAGCCGAAAATAACCATATTCCGTCTATTGATAGCCTTGCAAAAATTTATTATGCCGGTATCAATTTAGAAAAAAATTTCAAAAAAGCAGCTATGTGGTGGCAAAAAGGTGCTGACCTCAATGACTCTGAATGTATCTTCAATCTCGGTGTTATGTATTTTCAAGGTCAAGGCGTTTCAAAAGACCCACAAAAAACAGCTGAACTCTGGAAAAAAAGTGCTGATATGGGAAACGCTAAAGCTAAACGAAATTTACAGTTATTAGGGGTATAATCAATAAATTTCAAGGTTGTTTAAATCATTTCTTATATTTTTGGAATAAATCCATTTTTATTATAATAAATTTGAAATATACCAAAAAAAGAAGGGAACGCTTTGAAAAAATACATATTTGGAATAGTTGCTTTTATATTGATATTTTCAAATTTATTTTCTTGTGTATTTGCCGAAAATGGGCAAAATGATAAAAAAACAGAAAATAAAACCAACTCCCAAAATACCTCTATAGATGTTGACGCAAAATCTGCCGTCATTATGGAACCATTGACAGGGAAAATACTATTTGAAAAAAATGCTGATGAAATGTTTGCTCCGGCTAGCGTTACAAAAATAATGACGCTTATTCTAATTTATGACTCAGTTGCACAAAAAAAGATAACTTGGGACGATATGGTTACAGTCAGTCAGCACGCTGCAAGTATGGGAGGCTCTCAGATTTTTCTTGAAGAAAATGAACAACAAAAAGTTTCAGAGCTGACAAAGGCCATCGCAATAGCCTCTGCAAACGATGCTGCCGTTGCTATGGCAGAATTTATTGGTGGAAGTGAAGACGGCTTTGTTCAACTTATGAACAAAAAGGCACAAGAACTAGGAATGAAAAATACAGTATTTAAAAATGCCTGTGGACTGGATACAGATGGACATCTTATGTCTGCAAAAGATATTGCAATTATGAGTAGAGAGCTTATCAAAAAATATCCAGATGTAAAAAAATATACAACTACTTGGCAAGACACAATAACCCATACAACCAAAAAGGGCGATACAGAGTTTGGACTCACAAATACAAATAAATTAATTAAGTGGTATAATGGTGCAACAGGATTAAAAACAGGCTCAACAGATAATGCCCTATACTGTTTATCTGGCACAGCCGAAAGAAACGGTATGGAACTTATCGCAGTTGTAATGGCTGCCCCCGACCCAAAGGTCAGATTTAAAGAAGTTATGAAGTTGCTTGACTTTGGCTTTGCAAATTATACAGTTATAAAAGCAAATGATAAAAATGAAAAAGTCGGAATTGTTGCTGTATATAAAGGCAATGAGGATTTTATAAATGGAATTGTTAAAGATGAAGTCAAGGTTGTTATGCCTAAAGGGAAATCAGCCCAAATTACATCTAAAGTTGAACTTACTGACGGAGTTATTGCACCTTTTTCAGCCGGTGAAAAATTGGGCGAAGTCATTTATTATAATGGCGAAACAGAAGTCGGAAAAAGTGACGTTGTCGCCGAAAAAAGTGTTGAAAAAGCAGAACTTACAGATATGTTTAAAAGACTTTCTATTTTATGGTTCAGGGGCTAAAATAATTTGATATACTAATAGTTTTATAGCGTGATGTATTTTTGTTCATTTGTGCAGTTCGTCTGTTTTATTGTTTAAAACTATATTTTCCGACTAATTTTTGTAATAATCGTCAATTTTGATTGATTTTGACTTTTTTTGAATTGTTTAATTTTTCTTTATTAAGTTTTTTAGATTTATTTATAAAACAAAAAAATTGCTTATCTTATATTTGTAGCTTTTATGATGTTTTTACAAGTTCAACAATACAACTTACTTTTTCTACAGATAGCGTAATTCACAAAATTGCGTTATCTGTATTTTTATTGTTGAATATTTACAAAAAATCGTTTATAATATCATTTACGGATAAAAGTTTCTGGAGAAAATAACCAATTCTAAGAAAAGAAATGATAAACTTAGATACTTATCTACAAAATAAGGTAATAAAATTTGGACTATAATATGTTATTAAGGAACGGAATGGGAATATCATAGTAGTGAGGCTAGTGTTTAACGCCCTAGCCTTCCCTGCTTTGTATAGTGAAAATAAACACGTAGTTCACAAATTTATATGTGGATTTTGTGATAATTGTTTATTTAAAAAAAAATGCAATTTTGTACATTAGTACAATTTATAAATTAGCATTTATAATTATTTTAAAAAAAACATAAAATTGCGATTTTTTAGTGCTTTTTATGCTTTTTTAGTTGCAATAAAAAAATAACTTTTTTTACTAGTCTGACATAATTCACAAAGTTGTACTTTTTTCAATTTGGTTATTGAAAATATATGAAAATCTGATATATAATTGTGTTGTGGTTATGGTTGGTCGAAAAAGCTAACCCTTATTTTTTAATTCTTAATTTTTTAATTCTTATTTTTATGAAAGGAATGTTTACAAATGAACGGTGCAAAAAAAATTACTAAAAAAATTGTATCTTTTTTAGTTTCATTGTGTCTTGTATGTTCGAGTACAGTTTTATCATTTGCAGATGAAAATGAAACTGAAACAGCTACAGAAATTTTGCTTGGAGATATTGACCAAAATGGAACACTAAACGCAGCCGATGCATCTCTTGTTATTTCCTATGTTCTTGGTAAAGTAAATTTATCAGATGAACAGATTGAACTCGCAAGAGTTACTGGAAAAAAAGACATTAGCTTTAATGATGCGTCTGCTATTCTCCAGAAGGTTTTAAACGGAAGTTTTAAATTCACACCTTATGACGGAACAGATGATACTACTAAAACAACAGAATCTACTACTGAAACTACTACTAAAACGACAGAATCTACTACTGAAAATACTACAGTAACTACTGAAACTACTACAGTAACTACTGAAACTGTGACTGATTCAACTGTTGAAAGTACATCTGAATCAACTACTTCTGAAACAACAGAATCTACTACAAAAAAAGATGACGGTGACACAGACCCTTCAACAGAAAGTGGTAGCGAACATACTTCTTCTGAGGAAGAAACAACAGAGTCAACTACTGAAACAGAATCTACAACTGAAAGTACTACTGAATCTACAGAAAGCACTTCTGAATCTACTACTGAAAGCACTTCTGAATCTATAGAAAGTACTACCGAATCTACTACCGAAAGCACTACCGAATCTACTACTGAAAAAGTTGAGCTAGTTAATTCCCTTGCTGGTGACGATTTAGCCGTACAAACTATTTCAACTGATTATAAAATCAATGATACGTTTAGTTTAATAGCTACATCTGCAAAAACTATCAAAATAGCATCACAAAAAATAACTCATTCTGGAAAGACTTATACTAATAAAATGAATCTTTCTGGTTCTGCTGCTAAAATAGCACTTAATGTATCTGGACCAGTTACTATAAAAGTTCTTGCTGTAAACCCATCTGCTACTGTTGAAAGAAGATTAGCTTTATACGGTATCGACTCTGACGGCAATTCAAAACTTTTAGTTGACCCAGAAGTTGCTATTGCATATAACACTCCAGAAGTTATTACATTTACTTATAAAGCACCTAAAGGTCAAACTACACCTTTACAAATTGCACCTATTGGTGGAGGTATTGACGTCTATAAAGTAGAACTTTATTCAGGAATTGAAGGTGGTGGCTCAAGTGAGGAAACTAGCGAAAGTTCAACTGAAACTACTACTGAAGATGTAACAGAAAACTCAACCGAGGACAATACTAAAGATACAGAAAGTTCAACTGAGGGCGAAACAGAAGAATCAACAGAATTTGTTGACTCAAAGGCTAAATTTACGCTTACTGGATTTGGTTCTGATGAAATATCTGGTGGTGGCGTAATTGATGAAAGTAACAGTAAATACGTTACTGTATCAAATGCAAAGGAATTTGATATGGCACTTACAAACGCAAGAAGTGGAAAAGTTTCTGTAATTGAAATTACAAATGACTTAAATCTTGGTTGCTATGAAATTAAAACAGATAATCCTGGATATTCATTTAAGAATATTGCCGCTGCTAGCGTTCAGGCTCAAACAAATGATATTCTTAAAGAAAGTGGCGTAAGTAGTATAACTATTCAACAGACAAAAAATCTTACTATTTACTCAAAGAACGGTTCAAAGATTAAACACGCAACAACTACAATTAAGGCAAGCGATAACATAATAATAAGAAATCTTGAATTTGATGAAATTTGGGAATGGGACGAAGGTAGTTCAAGTGCTAGCGCCGACCCTGGAGATTATGATTATAATGACTGGGATTATTTCACAATTACAAACAGCTCAGACGTTGCTACAACAAATGTATGGTTTGACCACTGTTCATTCAATAAAGCTTATGACGGTGCTATAGATATTAAAAACAAATCACATAACGTTGTTATCTCTTGGTGTAGATTTTTAGGCGATGACCAAAGCGAAGATAGCTGGGTTACTAAACAGATTAATCAGCTCGAAGCAACATATCAGCAAGACCTTATAGACGGAACAAAAACAAATGAGTTGTACTATCACTTAAGAAATGACAGAGGATATACTCCAGCACAGATTATTGCCGTAGAAGCACCTCATAAAAAAGCACATCTTGTTGGACAAAGCGACACAGAATCTGCCGACTCTATGGGTAAACTTTCAGTAACAATTTACGATTGTTACTATAAAGAAATTCAAGACAGAATGCCTCGTCTTAGAGGGGGTAATGCTCATATATTTAATACTGTTATAGATAGTTCAAAAATTTATGAAGCTATCAACTGGAATTTATCTCCTAGTGGCTCTGGTACTAATGGTAAGTTCCACTTTGGTCTTTCTAACCAAGCATTGCTCTCTACTTGTGGAGGTGCGTTACTCGGCGAAAACCTTTATATGATTGACGTTTCATCTCCTATGAGCTATGAACAAAAAAAAGGATATGCTGGAAAACTTCTTGCAAAAAATGTTAAATTCCAACTCCACAAAAAAGGAAGTTCTACAGAATTAAAATATGATTATGATAGCATAAACAGCACAGATAACGCCGATGGTTTTAAGATGAAAAATGAAGGTAGCAGTCTTGAAGAGTTTTCTTGGAATGAACTTGACTCAACCGGTGCAAAAAATTCTGACTACATAAGCGACGGAAAACTTACTTACAAATATGATTTAATACCTACAGATGAACTTCAAGAAGTTGTTGTACCTTACACAGGTGCCGGTGCTATGACAGACTGGACTACTAGCGACTGGTTAAGTACTTCTTACAAATAACATCATATAGTTAACAAAAAAAGAGAATTGTCAAAGACAATTCTCTTTTTTATTACGACAAATTAGAAGTTGTATGGCTGAATCTTTTTGATAAAAAGATTTTAAAAACTAGTTTTGTGGTTGTTTTAGTCTTTGGTTTATAATCCAATTACATTGGAAATCTATTTATTTGCCTACGGCGT
>CABVAP010000073.1 GCA_902496345.1 uncultured Eubacteriales bacterium | reverse complement strand
GCCTGTTAAAACCTTTTTCGTTTCAACACCTTTTAAATCCTTGCATATAACAGAAGAATTTTTTTCTTCAAATTTTTCAAGAATTTCCTTTGTAATTTTGTAAGTGTCAGCTTTTGTTTTTGTGTCCTTTGTGCCAACACTGTTTTTAAGTCCAGCGAGCATAACTGCACCAGATATAGCACCACACATACCTTGCATACCACCTACACCAGCACCAAATCCCTCTGAAATTTTAAACATAATGTCCTCATCAACACCAAATACATCGCTGTATGCACAAGCAACAGCTTGACAGCAGTTGTAACCCTGTTTTCTTTTTTCTAATGCCTTTTCAACTCTTTCGTCCATAATGTTTCCTCCTTTTGTATATCTATATCTATTTCAACTCAAAAGAGTTAATTTCTATAACTCCATCACCAAAATATCTGAAAAACAAAGCATTGACTCCACTCATTTTTTCCGTATCACAAGAAATATTAACCCAGTCATTGCAATTAATATCCACATCAACACTAGCAATATGTTCTGCATTTTCCTTTAAAGAAATTAAAATTTTCCCTTTTGCTTTTCCTCTAACTTGTATTGAAATATTTTCAAGTTCATTTAATTTAAAATACTTAAACCCAACAACACAGTTGTCGTGAAAATTAGCAAGGTATTGATTTTCACCACTTTCCCTGTCTTCACCACTTTGTGTAAGGAAAGGTTTTCTTTTTTTCTTTTCTTCTTTTGTTTCATATTCTGTATAATCGATAAGATTACAAGCTATATACACAGGATATTTTCCCTTTCCGATAAGAGGACCACCGTTTAAACCACAGCTTGTCGCTTCAACTTGTTTAATTGTACCGTCTTTTTGTATTTCTATAGGTTCAGCGACACCTTGTCTACAAAAAGATGTACCGTTTGAGAAACGGTGGTCAAAAATATAATATTGACCTTTTATATTTACAATTCCGCCGTGGGTATTTCCCTCTGGATATGCCGGATTTTCGGCTGTATACCCATTAAGACCAATATCGGAAGATGAATGTATTCTTCCCCTATACACAAAACCCTTATCTGGATATTTGCTTGTACAATAATGAAGTCCTGTAATTCTGGCCGAATAAACAAAATAATAAGTTCCGTCTATTTTTCTCATAGATGATGCTTCAAAAAACTTTGCACCGTCAGGGCAATCGTCACGTGATAATAAAACTTCGGGCATTCTTTTCACTGTAAGCATATCGTCTTCGAGTGTAAAGAAAAATGCACCGATAAAAAGTCGCCCTTTTTCGTCTTGCAATTTTCGTCCACAGAAACCAGAATATACGTATATTTCGCCGTCATCGTCTATAAAAACACTAGGGTCAAATTGAAAATAATCCCCCTCTTTTGCCCCAAGTATTTCACCGTCAGATGTTTTAACTTCACCGTAATATTGATACTGTCCAGCCGGCTCATCACACACAGCAACAGACATAATAGAAGAATTTGCTACCGAATAAAATAAATAATATCTACCGTCTTTACCCTGTATAACATCAGGGGCATATAAATTTCCCTTTTCAGTCCCAAGGTGTTGGTCTTTTCTGTATATAACGCCCTCAAATCTCCAATCAGAGAGGTCGTCCTCTGGAGCCGACCAACAAACATAATCATTTTGACAATATTCCGTACCATTAAACCTATCGTGACTACCAAATATATAAAGTCTATTGTTAAAAACTCTAGGTTCTCCGTCCGGAACATATTCGTAACTTGGAAGATATGGATTAAACACTTGTTTTTTCATAAAATACCCCTCTTTAAAATTTTATTCCCCTGTGCTCGAATTTAAAAAATCAAGCCATTGTTTTATTTTCTTTTCATATCCGTTTTCTGACGGAATATAATATTTTTCATTTACAACTTCATCTGGTAAATATTGTTGTTTAACATAATGATTTTTATAGTCGTGAGCATATTTATAGCCTATGCCGTGACCCAACTTGCTTGCACCCTTGTAATGAGCGTCACGCAAATGGTTAGGTACTCCAGATGTCTGTATATTTTTAACATCGTCAAACGCTTTATCTATTGCATTTATTGCCGAATTACTTTTAGGAGCAGACGCAACATAAGTTGCAGCTTGTGCTAAAATAATTCTACTTTCCGGCATACCGATTAAATTTACAGCCTCAAAAGCTGAAACAGCGACTTGTAAAGCTCTGGGGTCAGCGTTTCCAACGTCTTCAGATGCACAAATAACAATTCGTCTTGCGATAAACTTTATGTCTTCGCCGGCATATAGCATTTTTGCGAGATAATAAACGGCAGCGTCAGGGTCACTCCCACGCATACTTTTTATAAAAGCTGAAATAGTGTCATAGTGGTTATCTCCGTCTTTTTCATAATTCAAAGTCCTTTTTTGAATACATTGTTGAGCGACAGAAATATCAATATTAATATATCCGTCATCACCTCTGTCGGTTGTAAGTACAGCAAGTTCAATTGCATTAAGTGCTGTTCTTGCGTCACCATTTGCCATATCAGCAACAAAAGACAATGCGTCATCTGTAATTTTAACTTTCCAAGAGCCAAAACCGTTTTCATTATTTTCAATACAATTTTTAATAATAGACTTTATATTTTCAAAAGTCAGACTTTTCAGTTCAAAAACAATACTTCTTGACAGAAGAGCCTTATTTACTTCAAAATAAGGATTTTCTGTTGTTGCCCCAATAAGAATAAGAGTACCGTCTTCAACGTGAGGAAGAAGTGCATCTTGTTGAGATTTATTAAAGCGATGAATTTCATCTATAAAAAGTATAGTTTTTTTACCAGACACACCCATTAAATGTTTAGCATTTTCAACAGTTTCTTTTATATCTTTAATACCAGCAGTTGTTGCATTAATCTGAACAAAATCACTTTTAGTAGTATTAGCAATAATTTTAGCAAGAGTTGTTTTCCCTGTTCCAGGTGGGCCATACAAAACAATTGAAGTCAATTTATCGGCTTTAATTGCTCGATACAAGAGTGTATTTTTTCCAACAATATGTTCTTGACCGACAAACTCCTCAAGTGTTTTAGGGCGTATTCTTGAAGCAAGGGGCGACTCTTTTTTCATATTCTGCTGTCTTTGAAATTCAAAAAGGTCCAAAACACACCAATCCTTTTTATTTTTTACAAAACTTTAAAACCTTAAGACCGTGGGGCTTTGCCCCACCACCCTACCAGCTTTTTTATAAAAAAGCTGGGCAAAAAATTTTTATCGGAAACTATCGTTTCCTTATGCGTTTTCCACTTATTTAAGCAAAAAGAAACCACTTGCAAAAGCCTAAATCATACAGGAAAAGTCAGCAGAGTTTAAAATGGAATCTCAAGGCTTTTAAATAACTTATAATTTTTCGATATAGTCGTAAAAAGTAGGGAAAGAAATTGCAACGCTTTCTGCATCATTAATTTTTGTTTCACCGTCAGCAACTAAACCAGCGATAGCAAGACTCATAGCAACCCTATGGTCATTATGACTTTCAACTTCTGCACCAGAAAGTTTTGCATTTCCTTTTATAATCATACCGTCATCAGTTTCTGTAATATCTGCACCCATTTTACCAAGTTCCTGAGCCATTGTAGCGATACGATTTGACTCTTTAACTTTGAGTTCTTGAGCATCTTTAACAGTAGTAGTACCGTCTGCCATAAGAGCAGCAACAGCAAAAACAGGAATTTCGTCAATCATTCTAGGGATAATATCGCCCTGTAAAGTTATTCCGTGAAGTTTAGAGCTTTTAACTTCAATATCTGCAATAGGCTCACCACTGTCATTATTTTCGTTTAATATAGTAATATCTCCACCCATTTCTTTAAGAGCGTCAATTATACCTGTTCTTGTTTCATTTACGCCAACATTTTTAATAATAATGTGTGAATTAGGTACGATAAGGCCGGCAACCATAAAGAACGCTGCTGAAGAAATATCAGAAGGTACAACAACAGGCTTTCCGTATAATTGTTTAACAGGTGTACTTGTTATTCTTCCATTTTCATTTTTGATGTCGGCACCGAAGTAATTAAGCATAATTTCAGTATGATTTCTTGATGCAACTGGTTCAATAACAGTTGTAGTACCGTCAGCAAAAAGGCTTGCAAGTAAAATTGCTGATTTAACTTGGGCACTTGCAACAGGAAGTTCATATTCCATAGCTTTTAACTTAGTACCCTCAATTTTTAAAGGAGCAAAACCGTCTTTTTTAATGCCTTTAATTTTAGCACCCATTAAAGAAAGAGGATTAATTACTCTGTTCATAGGTCTTTTTTGAATAGACGCATCGCCTGTAATTTCACAGACAAAAGGTTGAGCTGCAAGTATTCCAGAAATAAGTCTAATAGTTGTACCACTATTTCCAGCGTCAAGAGTTTCCGTTGGAGCTGTAAGACCGTTAAGACCTTTTCCGTGAACTTTAACTTTATCTCCGTCAACATCAATATCTATGCCAAGTTTTTTAAAGCAAGCGATAGTTGACATACAGTCATCGCCTGTTAAGAATCCTGAAATTTCAGTAGTTCCCTCAGCGATAGAGCCAAACATAACAGCTCTGTGAGAGATAGATTTGTCACCAGGAACAGTTATAGTACCTGAAAGTGATTTTTTAGGATATATAGTTTTTTGCATAATTTTTCCCCTTTATGTTTTAATATTAAAATTTTATCTTGTTACTATTTCAAAGTTAAGCTCTTTAAGAAGTTTAACACTTTTTTCTTTTTCAATCTCATTTTCAAGAGAAATTTGAAGAATACCATTTTCAAACTCTCTGTTATTTATTACGCCGATATTTTTTATATTAATATTGTTTACACTAAGATGTGTTGAAATTGTAGCAATAATACCCGGTTTATCGTGAACATTCAAAAATATGTCATAAGTTTTAGGGATAACGCTTTTGTTTCTATCTAAGAATGAATTACGATAATCTCTTGCACTTTCCAAAAAAGAATATATTTCTTTTTCGTCATCATCAACAAGACATTTTTCGAATTGTTCAATAACACCCTTAAAACTTTTGATAACACTAATAATTTCTTTTTTATTTTCTTTGCATATTCCGTTCCACATTTCCGGACTACCGGAAGCAATTCTTGTAATATCTTTAAATCCACCGGCAGCAAGGCTGTGCATATAACCCTCTTTTCCGTCAAGTTTTTTAACCATATTAACAAGAGAGGACGCAACAATGTGAGGGATATGGCTAATAGCAGCAACAGTATGGTCGTGATAATCAGCGTCAATAACAACCGGTATAGCACCTATTTTTTTCAAAATATTAGCAAACTCATCAACTTTATTTTTAGGAACATTGTCAGATGGACTAAGTACATAATAAGCATTTTCAAATAAATACTCTTTAGCTGCAGAATATCCAGTTTTTTCAGAACCAGCCATAGGGTGACCACCGATAAAATATAGACCTTGATATTTTTGCATTTCCCTACATATACTGCCCTTTGTACTTCCACCATCAGTGATAACACAATCTGTTTTTATATATGGTAAAAGCTTGTCAACATACCCTGTTATTCTATCAACAGGTGTGCATATAAAAATATAGTCGCAATCAGAGAATATTTTCAAATCAGAAGTAGAATATTCACTTATAATATTTTCGTTAAATGCCTCAATAAGTGAAGATTCACTTCTATTAAATGCAACAACATCTGCACCAACTTTTAATTTTAAGGCTTTTGCTAAAGAGCCACCAATAAGCCCAAGACCAATTACACCAACTTTCAACATATAAAAAACTTCCTTCCAGTAAAGATTGTAATTCAGAATAAAAAATCCCTAAAAACCAATATATATCGACAGTTTTTTTCGACTGTTAGCGAATATTTATATTTTACCATTTTAATAGGTTAAGGTCAAGAAATTTGAATATATTCCTCAAATACTAAAACAAAAAATTAACTTTGACTAGGCTTAGCGATAACGAATAAATAGTCATTAAGTTCATTATCATCGAAGAAATAACCTGTTGAAAAATTATCAAAGAATTTTTGAGCAGATACAATTTCATAGCCGTCTTGATTGTGGTCATTTATATCATAAGTATTCATAATTATAATAACATCATCAGCAATAGAGTCTGTTCCCATATCATCATAACCAATAATAACGCTCCACTGAGCATATTTAGAGCCACTACAAACCATAATTGGTGTTTTATTCTTTATTTGTTCAATTATAGTATTTTTGTTAAAATATTTTGAATAATCAACATTTCTGTTACCTTGTTCACGCTCCTGTTTTAATATGTCAATTGTAGATACGACATTGAAGCCACCAATAGCGTTAAATGTATCAACAACTTGTGCAATGGTTGTCCCTTTATCAGTTTTACCAGCATTGGCCAATTCACATAATTTTTGTTCAGTCATATCTCCTTTTTTGCCATACCAATCAAGTATAGAAACAATACAAGCCTCTGCACTAGAGTTTTCGCCTGTTTGTTGATAAGTTTTAAAATTATGAAGTATTTTAAGAAATCCTCTAGATTTCATATTATAAAAATCAAGTTCAGGATAATATTCAGAATTTAAGTGGTCAAATTTTCTTTCAGATAAATCACTTCCAGCATTTTCGTCTAAGTCAGAAGTATTTTCTATTTTCATTTCGTCACTTCTTGCAAAATTTTCTGTTGTTGTTTCATAGTCATAAAAATCGTCATTAAATTGAAAATAATTAGAACCAAATAAATCATTTCCATATAGTGAACAACCAGATAAAGTTGCAACAGAAAAAAGGCAAAGCGAACTTATTTTTATTTTTTCAATAAATCTTTTAAAATTCATTTTTTTTCCTCTCTAGTTCAAATACATTTTTTCAATAATGTTTATCCCTGTTTTAGTTTTAAAAATTTTATTTCTAATAGATTCAATCTGATTAACATTCATATCGTCTTCAAATATATTTACGATAAAATCAGCCTCAACAATTATTTGATAATCAATTCCTTTTATGTCTGTGTATGTATGATGATGTCCGACAATATAGCAAACTCTTTCAATAAAACTTTCACTATAACCAACATCAGCAAGCAACTTTTTAGCCTCAGCAGGCCCTTCGATTTCTTGATATTTTCCACTATTGCTGTTATATTTTTCTTCGCTAAGCTTTATCCCAATATCGTGAACTAGGGCTGTAACTTCGATTATTTCAAGAATATCAGAACTTACATTTTCACCTTCTGCGATAGCTTTTGCAAATCCAAAAACCTTAATAAAATGATTTATTCGTTTAGCGTCACTGCCAAAATATTCAATCATCTTACACATAACATTACTTATATTTTTCACAAAAAAACCTCCCAAAGATTTAAAATCAACCTTTAATTTTTTCTCTCCAAATTTTATAATCAGGCATAAATGTTCCGACAAGGTTCCAAAATTCTTTTGAATGGTTAAAATAAACTGTATGGCATAACTCGTGTATAATAACATAATCAATACACTTTTTGTCATATTCGGCAATAGTTCTGTTTATTGATATATTCCCATTTAATGAGCATCTACCCCAGGATTTAGTCATTTTTTTGATAGTAACCTTATTGACCTTAAATCTGGTCAACCTTTGAAGTCTATAAAAGCTTTCCATAATTTCCTTTTTTGAAAAATCAGAAAACCATTTTTGAAAACACTTTTCAATTTCAACAGAATTATCATTACAAGTAAATTTTCTAGGAATATATACATAAAGCTTAGAACCCACTTTATCCATACAAAATGTGCTATGATTAGTAATTTTTTCACATAAAACGCATTTTTCGCCCAATATATAAAAGACATTTCCGTCAGAATAAACTTTATCAGGACGCATATTTTCAAGAGTTTTTTGTATATTAGAAATTATCCAATCACTCTTTTGGGCAACAACCCTTTCAACATCTGCCATTGTGGCATTAAGTGGAGCTTTGACGAGTACTTCACCCTTTGTCACAGTTATATAAAAATTTTTTCGTCTTCCAAAATCAACCGAATAATTAATTTTTTTCAAATTTTCCACCTTAAATCAAATTAAAAATTTTTAAACATACTTTTCATATTGACATTGTTCAGTTACTTCTTTTCCTATGAGTGTAATAGCTTTTTGTGGGCAATGACTAATACAACGATAACACATAGTACATTTGCTATTTGGAATTGCCTTTCCGTTTTGAATAGAAATATTTTTCATAGGACATAGAGAGGCACATAGCCCACAACCAATACAATTTTTATTAATTTTTAGTTTGTCTGTATAGCCCGATGTTTTTCTGTAAAACCATAGTCTTTGTCCAAAAAGTCCTATGATATGAGAAATAAAAGTAATACCATCTTTAGGGTATTTTCCTTTTTTTATTTTCTCTGCGATATGCTCTATTTTTTCATCAGCTTGCAAAACAATATTTTTGTTTTGCTCAATTGATTTTTTCAATAATTTACTATCACAAACAGAATCAGGCATTTTTATATGAAAACCACCCAAAATAGTTGCACCATATTTTTTAAGTATCCTTGCTGTACAACCTGCACCATCTCCACTAAAAGCCCCCATTGTTGCAACGCATAATATTTTTTTATTATTCCATAAAGATTTATTTTTCTTTATAAAATCCCTAACCATAAATGGTGCATTTGAATATTGTGTTGGATACCCCAGTATTATAAAATCATTATTTTTTATAGTATCAATAACGCAACTACATTCCAAAGGCATTACTTCAGCCGAACTATCTAATAATTTTGTCAACTTTTCAATACAATGTTTTGTATTGCCAGTCCCACTTAAATATATCCCAACCATAACTTCTCCCCAACTCCTTACCTTACTTTACTTTATTTTATTTTATTTTATTTTGTAATAGTGCTATAACATTCAGGGCGTCTATCTCTGAATAAACCCCAGCTCATTTTCATATCACGTATACTATCAAGGTCAAACTCACTGTATAAAATTTCTTCTTCATCTCTAGACGCTTGAGATATAACCTTACCAGTTTCATCAGTAATAAAAGATGAACCGTAAAAAACAAGTGATGAACTTTGGAAATTATTTTCAGGGCAAGGTATAACGACCTCTTCACCTATTCTGTTAGCAGCAATAACAGGCACAATATTGCTTGCAGAATGACCTTGCATACATCTTTGCCAATGAGGCATACTGTCACAATCAAGCACAGGCTCTGAACCGATAGCAGTAGGATAGAGCAAGATTTCAGCACCCATAATAGCCATAGACCTAGCACATTCAGGGAACCATTGGTCCCAACAAATTCCGACACCTATTTTACCATATCTTGTATCCCAGACTTTAAAACCTGTGTTACCTGGAGTAAAATAGAATTTTTCTTGATAAAAATGGTCATCTGGTATATGTGTTTTACGGTATACCCCAAGAATTTCACCATCAGCATCAATAACGGCAACAGAATTGTACAAAACATTTACATCTTTTTCATAGAAACTAACAGGTATAACGGCACTAAATTCTTTAGCAACCTTTTGAAGTTCTTTTATCGCAAAATTTTCATCAAGAGGTGTTGCAAGTTCATAATTTTCGTATTTTCTTTCTTGACAAAAATAAAGATTTTCAAAAAGTTCAGGGAGCAAAACTATATTTGCACCATTCTGGCAAGCCTCTGTTGCCATTTTAACAGCCTTTTCAACATTTTTTTTAGAATTTTCTTCACATTTCATCTGTATAGATGCAACTTTAACTTTTCTCATAAGTAAACCCTCCATAAAAATTATCTGCTATATTCTGGTATTTGTTGAGTTATACAGTGTATATTTCCACCACCGATTAAAATATCCCTTGCATAAACTTGAATAATTTCTCTATCCTTAAAAATTTCTTGCAATATTTGTTTTGCCTTGTCATCATTTTTATCGCCAAAAGCCGGCATAACAACAGCACCATTTGATATATAAAAATTAACATAAGAGCCAGCAAGTCTTTCGTCTTGTGTCCTAGTTGGCTCACCATTAAAATTGATAAGTCCATCGCATTCCTCTTCGGTCATAAAAATCGGTTTAGGCTGAGGTAATTTATGAACTTTTATTTTTCTACCCATTGCGTCTGTAGATTTAGATAATATTTCATAACATCTTTTAGACATCTCATATTGAGGGTCATTTTCATCATCGCACCAAGCCAAAACAACTTCAGCCGGTGCAACAAAGGCACATATATTATCAACGTGTTCATTTGTTTCGTCATTATATATTCCATTTTCGAGCCAAATAACCTTTTCTGCCCCTAAAAAATCTTTAAGTTTTTGTTCAATTTGTTCTTTTGACATATCTGGATTTCTGCCCTTACTCAAAAGGCAAGCCTCTGTTGTAATAATAGTGCCTTGACCGTCAGAATGAATAGAACCACCTTCAAGCACAAAATCTTGCACATCATAAACATCAACATCATATAAATCACAGATTTTTTTTGCCATTTTATTGTCCTTGTCCCAAGGGAAATATAACCCATCGACAAGACCACCCCAAGCATTAAAGTACCAATTTGCACCACGAATTTCACCTTTATCATTTTTCAAGAATGTAGGTGCAACATCTCTTGCCCAAGAGTCATCGCTAGACATTTCGACAACCCTAATATTTTCTGGCAACATTTCTCTTGCAGTTTCATATCCGTCAAAGCTAGTAAAAACAGTAACTTTTTCAGATTTTGAAATAGCTTTAGCAACTTCAGCAAAAGCTTTTCTGGCATAGACAGCACCATACTGCCAAGAATCAGCCCTTTCTGGCCAAATCATAACACAGCCATAATGCCTATCAAATTCAGCAGGCATGTAAAAGCCATCTTTTTTCGGAACAGATTTTATCACTTTCATAATTATCCCTCTTAATTTACTAAATTTTATTTTTTAACCAACTACTCTAATAATAATACATTTTTTTACAAAAATACAAATTAGAAGTTGTAGGGGTAAACCTTTTTAAATAAAAAGATTTTAAAAACCAGTTTTGTGGTGGTTTTAGTCTTTGGCTTATAATCCGATTACATCGGAAATCTATTTATTTGCCTACGGCGTGGTACTTGGCACCGGAAAGAAATCCGGACGGCGTAAGCCGGCTTTTGCAAAGCAAAAGTGCTGACCTGATTGCAAAAAGTACCCAAAAACCTGGGGGGTTTCGA
>CABVAP010000072.1 GCA_902496345.1 uncultured Eubacteriales bacterium | reverse complement strand
CCCCCGACATTTGGCAGTTTGTAGGCAATTTAATTTTAATTACGATATATTTGTAATTTATTTTGGTAAAAATAAAGCTTTTGCAAGAATTTTATTTTTGCTTACATAAGGCGACAGCAAGACAGGAAACGATAGTTTCCGGCAAAAGTTTTTGCCTAGCTTTTTTCAAAAAGCTAGTAGGGTGGTGGGACAAAGTCCCACGGTCTTTTAATCGACAACCCCCAATTTATCTACCCAACAAAAACCATTGTTTTAAAACTGTTCAGTATTTTTAATATACCTTTCCATTGTTTTAAGTAATAACCCTGAATCCAGAGGTTTTGCAAAATGTTCGTTCATTCCAGCGTCGAAAGCACTTGTTCTATCTTCTGCAAAAGCATTTGCTGTCATAGCCAAAATAGGTACACTCTTCGCATCTTCTCTGTCAAGTAAACGAATTTGTCGTGTTGCCTCAAGTCCGTCTATAACAGGCATCATAATATCCATAAGTATAATACTAATTTCACCAATCTTTGACTTAGAAAAAATATCTAACACTTCTTGACCATTTGTAGCCTTGACGACCTCAGCACCAACATTTTTTACTATAAATTCTGCAATCTCCATATTTAGCTCATTGTCTTCAGCTATAAGAACTTTAACCCCGGAGAGAGAAACTTTATTTTTAATATCAACTCTTTTAAAATTAACAGAAACATCTTTGTCAATTTCAAAAGGGACAATTATGTTAAATGTTGTACCAACATTTTTTTTTACTTTCAAAAGTAATAGTACCGTTCATTTTATCAACAAGACTCTTTGTTATAGACATACCAAGACCCGTTCCGGCATAAGAGGACCTAGCACCACTAGGTTCTTGAGTAAAAGGTTCAAAGATATGTTTTTGAAACTCCTCGCTCATACCAATACCTGTATCTTTGCAAATAAATTTAATTATAGCTTTATTATCATCTGAGTCAATCTCCTTGCAGTCTATAATAATTTTTCCATTTTCCTTGTTGTATTTAACAGCATTGCTTAATATATTCATAAGCATACGCTTTATATGAAATGGACTTCCTATCAAGTGCCAATTTTTAACTTGATATTTTTTAACAATAATTTTAATGCCACGCTCACTTGCCAATTTTTTAACAACGTGAATAATTTCTTCTAGTATGTCATACAAGTTAAACTTTTCATTTTCAAGTTTAACCTCTCCAGACTCAAGTTTTCCCATATCAAGAACTTCATTAATAAGTTCAAGCAAAAAACTCGAAGCCTCCCAAATTTTCTTGCGACAATCTGCCTGTTTTTTTAAATCATCAGCGTAGTGGTCACCAATTTCAATCATTCCACGTATGGCGTTAATTGGTGTTCGAATATCGTGGCTCATTCTCTGCAAAAACTCAGTTTTGGCTAAATTCGCTCGTTCAGCTTTTTGTGCTGCCCCTATAAGCTTTTTTTTGTATTCTTCTTCTCTTCTGTTTTTTTCAATTAAATGAGCTTTTTTTAGTCTTCTACGGATTCCCTCTACAATAACGACCAAAACTATACAAATAGAAAGTGCATATAGCATATCTCCAGTGAGTGACCTGAATATATAAGACTCTGGTATATAAATATAAATGTAGTAATCAATACATTTATCCATAGCACCATAGTAGTTTGTAGAGTCATAATTAATTCTAGTTAACTATGCTATACATTTCCTTAACATTTGGAATTTTACTGTCAGTTCGATTAAGAAAACTACTTTCAGGCTTTGATGTTGCTTGAACAGCAATGGTTTTACCCTCTAAATCACTAAGTTTTTTAATATCACTATTCACATTTACAGCAACAACCTGTCTGCTTATCATATAAGGACCAGCCCACTTGTAGTCGTTTTCCCTACCTTTCATAGAGAAACAACCCCAAATACAATCTATGCTACGGTTATCAACAAGTATATCTTTATTTGCCCAATCTATTTTAGAAAAGACAGCGTTATAGCCTAATCGCTTAAAAGCTTCTTTTGCAAGGTCAACATCAATACCTGTTGGGTTGCCGTTCACGTCTAAATAATTAAAAGGTGGATAATCGTCACTCCCAACAACAATCTGTGGAAGATTTTCAGTATCTTCTTCGGTAGTATAGTTCGTTTCTTGACAACCCGATAAAATGCTTCCTATCAAGTAAATAAGTATAAGTAAAATAATATTTTTTCTAACGCACATTTTTTTACCCCTTTCATTTTGTCAAAAAACAACATATCAAATCACGTCAAATAATAAATAAATCATAACTAAATTTATATTCTATATTTTACCGTATATATAACAAAATCTCCACAGTAACTTTAAAAATTTTTAACAAATCTGTCAACTTCATTTATTAGTATTTTTTTTCTTTCCTCATCAAAGCTATCAAATTCAGCAAGTGGAAAGTCGTCTGTATCAATATATCTAATGCTATCCTCAAGTGTCGCATTAACTTGCCTTAAAATAAGCTTAGAAACCTTTTCTATCGGATAAAAGTCCTTTGTTGCTCCCCCACCTGTAAGTATTAAATACCCCCTTTTTTTCTTTAATTCAAAAGATTCATCTTTTCTTATATATTTAGAAACAAAGAAATATTGAAATCTTGACACACAGCTCAATAAACTAGCTGTAAACATAGAATAATGTAAAGGTGATGCAAGGATAATGTTATCAGCAGAAATAATATCATCAAAAAATTTCGTCATATCATCATTAATTGAGCAGCTATTAGAACTATGACATTTTCGGCAATCATTACAAGGCTTTATATCTTCAAAAAAAGTATCAATAACTTTAAAATCAGAATTTAATTTATCAGTCACCATATCAATCAGTTTTCTTGTGTCACCGTCTTTTCTTGGTGAACCATTTAAAATAACTGTATACATAAAACTTTCCTCCAAAATAAAAATAGAATTTTTGTGTACATCTAGCAAAATTATAAGATAAAATTTTAAAACAATTGACAATTAAGAAATAACATACTATAATGTAAACATAAGAAAAGGCAATCGAAACGATAGCCGACTTTTTGTACTATAAAAATAGTAGCTCGCTCTTTGGTCGGAGGGCTACTATTTTTTTCTACTTATGTATGTCAACAATGCTAGCAAAAATGTTCCCATTGAAAAAATACTGTTCACAATAAGTGCTATTAAAGCTATTACTGCAATATCAGACATAACAAACACCTCCAATCTTTTTAGATTTTTGGTGTCACCTCCTTCCCATATAAAAATATGGCAAGTCGGCTAGTAGGCATAGTAGCCTTGTTTCGATTACCTCATATAGCATAATATCATAATTTGTTATAATTTGCAACTATAATACATTGACAATTAAGAAATAACATACTATAATGTGGACATAAGAAAAGGCAATCGAAAGATAGCCGACTTGTGATACTATAAAAATAGTAGCCTCATCTTAGCACGGAGGGCTACTATTTTTTTCTGCATATATTGTATACCAACAATGCTGACAAAAATGTTTCTATTAAAAAAATACCCTTTAAAAAAAGATTTATTCTTCTTTCAAAGGGCAAATAATATGAATCATATCAACACTACTTATTTAAATTTTTCCAATATTTTAATTTAGGCAAAACAGCTTCCATATGTTTTCTAACTTGTTCTGCTGGCCAACTTTCGGTAGCCATATTTTCAACACAAAAATTAATTAAATCATCCATATTCTTATATGCAAATGTTTCACCAGAGTAGCACCATTTGCAGTATTCCTCGTTATATGTTCCGTCTGTTTCTTTACTTGTTGTCGAATCTTCAAGGGGCATACCACAACATTGACATAGCAATTGTCTTGGTGAGCCTAAAAGCGTATTTATAGAAACATCAAATAACTTAGACAGTAATTTCAAAGTTTCCGTATTGGGAGTTGTTTCACCATTTTCCCAACGTGAAACAGCCTGCCTTGTAACAAATATCTTTTTTGCAAGTTCATCTTGTGATAACCCCTTTTTTGTTCGAAGTTCAAATATAACATCTTTTGTATCCACCATAAATCGCCTCCTTGAAATTATTATAGTATATATTTACTTTTTAAACAAGCAACCCGCTGTTGCTATTTTCACTAAAAACTATTTTTACTTATAAAATAAGCAGTAATTCTAAAATAACAAAAATAGCCCTAAGAAGCTCTTAAGGCTATTTTTGTTAATAGTTTTAAATTCCGTTATTCTGTTTTTTCGTTTACTGCAATCCAAATTTCACATTGGTAATTGGGGTTTGATGTATCTGCTGATGAATACACTTCAAACTCCACACTTTCAGCATATTCATACTGCGAGCTTTGAGGAAAAAACTCTGTTACAATTCTATTGTAGGTTTCTATGAAAGCATCTGGCATTTTACCCTTGCTTGTAAATACTGCATATATATTTGCTGGAATTGTTACTATTTCTAGGTCATCATCAATTTTTCTTCCATCATACTCAACACCGATACCGTAAGGAAACTGCTTTGCATTAAGTTCAGAAGAAAAGCAAATACCAAGCAATCCTTTCATAACCGAATTTTGAGGTATGCAGGAAGCTAACCTTTCTATTGTTCCATTTGCACCATACTCTTGCCACATAGCTGTAATATCGTGAGTTGCATTTGCCGATTGAGGCTTACCAACTCTTTTTCTTTTACACACAACTTGAAACGCATCTCTTTTTTCAATTCTGTAATCCATTTTACTACCTCCTGTTAAGGTTAATTTTACAGATAGGGGAGTAAATATTTTTACATTGCCACTATGCTTTGCTTCGCTTGGTGCAATACCGTGGAATCGGGTAAAGGCACGAGAAAAACTTTCCGGCGTATCATATCCATATTTCATTGCTATATCAATAATTTTCACATTTCCCTTTGAGAGTTCTTCTCCTGCAAGGGAAAGCCTACGCATACGGATATAATCGCCAAGCGATAGACCACATAAAATACCAAATACCCTTTGAAAATGAAAAGTAGACGAATACGCCTGTTTTGCTACTTCTTCAAAATCAATTTCTTCGGTTATATTTTCTTCCACATAATCAATCGCCCTCTGTATTCCTTGTATCAAATTCATTTTTTCCACTCCCTTTCTGTGATTACAGTCTATCAAAATTTAAATACTATTTCTTGATTTTGAATGCTTTGAAGTGTTATGAAATATATGTACACCTTTAAAACATAAACTCTATTTTATCAGATATACTGTTTAATCCAGTTATCGATAAACCTCATCTGTTCATCTGTGTGAAACCAATGTTCTCCATTTTTCATAACAGTAAGAGTAGCATTGATTTTATCTGCAAATTCTGAAATAGTTTCGTAAGAAGTCAAGTTATCTTTTTCCCCAAATAAAATATGTGTCGGAACAGTCCAATTTATAGGGTTTTCCTTTACATAACAAAGATAATTCCAAGAAAGTGTTTCGCCAAAATCCGTCTTGATTTTCTTTTTATCATAAAGCTCATCTTTGGTTACATTTGCCCATTTCATCATATTTTCAATAAGTTTTTCCATATCTACAATTGGTGAAATAAAGTAAGCTTTTTCAATTCGTTTACTCTCCAAGGCATTCATTGCAAAAAATGCACCAATACTATTTGCAATTATATCAAAAGATTGAAATTCCTTACAAATTGAATCAAAAAAAACAGGAAATTCTTTTTTAGCTTCCCAAGGTGACTGTGCCATATAATCAAAACCAATTATCTTACAATCTTGAAAAAGTGATTTATAATGCGTTGCTTCTCCTGAATTGCCACCTTTTCCGTGTATATATATAACTGCTTTATTCATAAGATTCCCCCATAAACTCTAGTTTTTTATTCTCTTTATTACAAAAATGGGCAATCCCAAATCGGAATTGCCCACTCACATTGCTACTTATACGATTTTTTTACTTACACCGATTTCATCAAATAGTATTAAGCTTGACACAAATCGCCTTTTATAATTTTCAACAAATAAATTACAACTAACTTTGATAGAGTTTCCACTATTAAGATGTAATTGTTAAATCAAAAAACATTCCATAATCTTCACTTAACAAAAACTTGATTCAATATAATAAATCTTATCAAGTTCTGTTTTTAATTATTCAGAAGCCTTAGAGTTTGTATCATTTTTTTTATTTGCATCATTTAATGGCTTCATAGTTGGGAAGAATAAAACATCTCTGATAGAAGGTGCGTCAGTAAGGAGCATAACAAGTCTATCAATACCCATACCAAGACCACCAGTAGGAGGCATACCATATTCAAGAGCAAGCATAAAGTCTTCATCAATCATATTAGCCTCGTCATCACCTTGAGCTCTAAGCATTTCTTGATGTTCAAATCTCTTTCTCTGGTCGATAGGGTCGTTAAGTTCAGAATAAGCGTTTGCAAGTTCACGACCAACTACAAAAAGCTCAAATCTTTCAGTATAATCAGGTTTGTCAGGTTTTCTCTTAGTAAGAGGAGAAATCTCAACAGGGTGGTCCATAAGGAAAGTAGGTTGAATAAGTTTTTCTTCAACAAATTCCTCAAAGAATAAGTTAAGAATATCGCCTTTTCCGTGACGTTCTTCAAATTCAATGTTGTGTTCTTTAGCAACTTTTCTTGCCTCTTCAAGAGTTTCGATTTGGTCAAAATCTACACCGGCATATTTTTTAACTGCATCAAGCATAGTAATTCTTTCAAAAGGCTTACCAAAGTCAACTTCAGTTCCCTGATAGTTAATAGTTGTGCTACCTGTAACTTCTTTAGTAACTGTTCTAATCATATCTTCGATAAGGTCCATCATACCTTTGTAATCAGTAAAAGCCTCATACAATTCGATAAGAGTAAATTCAGGGTTATGTCTTACGCTAATACCCTCATTTCTGAAAACTCTACCGATTTCATAAACTCTTTCAAGACCACCAACAATAAGTCTTTTAAGAGGAAGTTCAAGAGCAATTCTCATATACATATCAATGTCAAGGGCATTGTGATGAGTTATGAAAGGTCTGGCAGCAGCACCACCGGCAATAGTTTGTAAAGTAGGTGTTTCAACTTCAAGATAATCTCTGTTGTCGAGGAAATTTCTTATACTCTTTATAATAGCAGAACGTTTAAAGAAAGTATCTCTAACATCAGGGTTTACAATAAGGTCAACATATCTTTGACGGTATCTTAAATCTTGGTCTTTAAGACCGTGGAATTTTTCAGGTAAAGTTTGAAGACTTTTAGAAAGTAAAGTAACTTCGTGAGCTTTAACAGAAATTTCTTCTTTCTGAGTTTTAAATACAACACCTTTGATACCAACGATGTCACCAATGTCATATTTTTTAAAATCAGCATAACTTTCTTCGCCGATGTCATTTCTACTAACATAGCTTTGGATTCTGCCATCTCTGTCTAAAACGTCACAGAAAGATGCTTTACCCATAACACGTTTAGAAATAAGACGACCGGCAATAGTAACTTCTTTGCCATCAAAATCTTCAAAATTGTCTTTAATTTCTTTGCTGTGGTTTGTAACGTCGAATTTTACAATTTTGAAAGGGTCTTTTCCTGCCTCTTGAAAAGCAGCTAATTTTTCTCTTTTAATTTTTAAAAGTTCATTCAAATCTTTTTGGTTATCAGCCATTTTATCATTCACTCCTAATTATTGTATATCAAGCACCTTAAATTTTAAAACTCCTGCAGGAGCTTCAACATCAATGCTATCTCCGATAGTGTGACCCAAAAGAGCCATACCAAGAGGTGACTCATTTGAAATTTTTCCAAGTGTTGGGTCAGCCTCAGCAGAACCTACGATAGTATATTCAATTTCTTCTTCAAATTCTTCGTCATAAAGTTTAACAGTGTTACCAATGTTTACATTACCTGTATTAATTTCTTCTTCATCAATAACATCGGCATTTCTAAGCATTTTTTCGATAGTAATAATTCTTGCTTCGATTTCAGCCTGTTCTTCTTTAGCGGCATCATATTCGGCATTTTCAGAGAGGTCACCCTGTCCCCTAGCCTCTTTAATTTTTGCAGCAACTTCTTTACGTCTAACAACTTTAAGGTTTTCAAGTTCGTCTTCAAGTTTTTTAAGACCGTCACTTGTTAAAACTATTTTTTTATTTTCTTCAGCCATTTTAAAACACTCCTTATATACTAATCATATAATCGGTTATCTTTAGAATTATATCTTATATGGTGCAAATTGTCAACATTTTTAATGAATTTTTAAGTATAAATACACCAAAACAATTAATAAATATCCGATTTTCAAAGCAAACTATTTCAATGTAAACATCTAACAATTTCATAAAATAATCATTTATAAAATACTAGATATTCCCTATTTTTCAATCATTTCAATAAATGTATCTTCGGTAATTATTTCAACCCCAAGTTCTTTAGCCTTTTTATTTTTAGAAGAACCGGAGTCAATATCATTATTTATAAGATAGGTCGTTTTTCCGGTAACACTTGATGTAACTTTACCACCCAATGACTCAATTTCCTTTTGAAGTTCCTTTCTGTTTTTGTAGTGGTGAACATCTCCAGTTATAACAAAAACTTTTCCCTCAAGGGTCTGAACCTTTTCATTTTTTTCAACAGCTCGTATTCTCAAATAAGAAAGAGCCTTTTCAGCAAGTTCCATATTTTCAGGATTATCAAAATATTTTTTAATAGACATAGCAATTATTTCACCAAAGCCGTCAATTGCAACAAGTTCATCAAGTGTAGCATTTTTTATTTTTTCAAAATCATAATCAAATCTGCCACATAATAGCCTTGCATTGCTAAGTCCAACATTGTTTATACCAAGGGCATATACAAAATTTTCAAGATTAGCATCTTTAGATTTTTCAATAGAGTTAATCAAGTTCGTGTAAGACTTTTCACCAAAACCGTCAAGAGCGATTATATTATCTTTAAATTTTTCAAGTGAGTATAAATCCGTATATTTTTTTATAAATCCCTCTTGCACAAATCTCTCGACAGTAGCCTCTGAAAATCCCTCTATATTAAGGGCATCTCTTGAGGCATAATGTACTATTTCAAGAACAGCTTGAGCCTCACAGTTAGGATTTATACATTTAAGGGCTTTACCGTCTTTCATTTTTACAACTTCTGTTTCACCGCCACAAACGGCACATTTTTCAGGAACAACAAAAGAATTACTTTTTGTAAGATTTTCTGCGACTTGAGGTATAATCATATTAGCTTTGTAAACGGTAATTCTGTCACCTATTCCAAGTTTTAAATTTTCAACAATACTTAAATTATGCAAACTAGCCTTGTTTACAGTAGTTCCCTCAAGCTCAACAGGTTCAAAAACAGCAATTGGGTTAATAAGTCCTGTTCTTGATGTATTCCAAATAATATCAATGAGAGTTGTTTCTGCGATTTCGTCTTTCCATTTAAAGGCTATAGAGTCTTTTGGGAATTTAGCTGTTGTACCTAAGCTATTGCTGTAGCTAATGCTGTCATAAGTAAGTACAAGACCGTCAGACGCAAAATCATTTTTCTCAATATTTTTTTCAAACTCATATACAGTATCTTCAATATTTTCTTTTGTAACAACTTTACTTTCAACAATCTGAAAACCTAAACTCTCAAGCCACTTCATTTTTTGGAGTTTAGAGTCACTAAAATCTACATCTATACCAGAAACAAGAGAGAAAGCGATAAAACAGACATTTCTTTTAGCTGCAATCTCACTGTTAAGCTGTCTAACCGTCCCACTACATAAATTTCTAGGATTTTTATATTTTTCACTTTCGTCAAGTTCTTCATTTATTTTTTCAAAATCTTTAAAAGGGATAACAGCCTCTCCACGTATAACAAGTTCACCGTTATAACTAATTTTAAGAGGTATATTTTTAAATACCTTTGCATTATGGGTTATGTTTTCGCCAACTTCACCGTTACCTCTGGTTAGTGCTTCAACAAGTTCACCATTTTGGTATTTAAGAACAACAGTAAGTCCGTCAAGTTTCCAAGATAAAACGCCAATATTCTCACCTAAAAAACTTTTAAGTTTGCTAACTTCTTTCGTCTTGTCTAAAGACAACATTTTTGATTGATGACGAACTTTTTCAAGACTTCCTAAAACCTCATAACCAACTTTAACAGTAGGACTATCAGACAGAATAATACCCGTTTTCTTTTCAAGCTCCAAAAGTTCATCATATAGCTTATCATATTCCATATCACTCATAATACTTCTGTTTTCTTGATAATAGCATTTTGACGCATTATTAAGAATTTTAACAAGCTCTTTCATTCTTTCCAAAAAAATTCCTCCAATCGTGTAAGTTACAATAAGTTTTAATCGGTAAACACTCATTCCATAAAAATAAGCTGTCGCAAACACGACAGCCTATTTCTTTTTGCTCTATAACCAATTTTATATATAAAAAATGCGTTGCATTAAATTATAAACTCGATAGATTATAAGCGAGATACATTTGCAGCCTGAGGTCCTTTAGCACCTTGAACTACTTCAAATTCAACCTGCTGACCTTCTTCAAGAGTTTTGTATCCTTCAGAGTTGATAGCTGAGAAATGTACAAATACATCGTCTTCCCCTTCAACAGAAATAAATCCAAAACCTTTTTCTGCGTTAAACCATTTTACTGTACCCTTTTTCATGAAAAAATCCTCCTAAAAAATAAAAAAGATAAATGTTACCCTTTTAAACTAACACAAATTTCGCTTTATGTCAATGAAATTTATAAGTTTTTTCCAAAAAGATTTTTTCAAATATTGACAAAATTATAAAAAAACTTCTAATTTTAGTTTAAAAGTTCAAAATAAACAGGCTAAAAGTTAATTTTCAACAAATAAATCCAACAAGTTTTTTACCTTATTTATTTTAAATATACAAATTGGGGTTTGTCGATTAAGACCGTGGGGCTTTGCCCCACCACCCTACTAGCTTTCAGCACTTTTGCTACGCAAAAGTAGGCAACGGCACATTCGCTTGCGTAAAAACAAAATTGAACCGTTTTTGTTTTTACTTGTGCAAGCTCATAATCAGTGCCTTATGCCTATCGGAATTCTTTCCGATGCCCATTGAAAAAAGCTAGGCAAAAACTTTTGCCGGAAACTATCGTTTCCTGTCTTGCTGTCGCCTTATGTAAGCAAAAATAAAATTCTTGCAAAAGCTTTATTTTTACCAAAATAAATTACAAATATATCGTAATTAAAATTAAATCGCCTACAAACTGCCAAATGTCGGGGGTGCAGGGGTGTCC
>CABVAP010000071.1 GCA_902496345.1 uncultured Eubacteriales bacterium | reverse complement strand
AGCTTTTTTCAAAAAGCTAGCAGAGTTTGAGACGGAGTCTCAAGGTTTTAAAAGATTTTGACAACCCCCTATTTTAATTAACCTTGTACTTGTGAATTACTTCCGTAAGGCATTTTTTAAATTTTTCGTTGTCGGTCGGCTTTCTTTTACGCATATTAGGCAACTTTGTTTTTCCACCAGTTTTTCTAATTTCCTTAAATATGTATCTCTTGAAAAGCATTTCATCAATGTTTTTGTTAGTATAGACAAAACCATTTTGATGAATTGGTATAATGTCTTTTGCAAGACACATAGCAGCAAGACCATAGTCCTGTGTTATAACAATGTCGCCCTTGCCTGCCCTGTTGATGAGAGAAAAATCCACGCTGTCTGCCCCTTTTTCAACAACAATAGTTTCTGCATTTTCATAGTTAAATATGTGAGAGGTGTCGCAAATAATCGTTGATTTTAAACCATTTTCAAAAGCCGTGTCAACTGTTATTCCAACAACAGGACAACCGTCAGCATCAATAAAAATTTCCATAACAATCTCCTTTCATAATCTTTATAATCTTTATAATCTTTATAATCTTTATAATCTTTATAATCTCTATAACATATCCTAAAATCTATATGCCAATTTTTTTTATTTAAAAATACTAAATCACTAAATTTTTCACCTATTCAATCCTGACTTTTGTTCCATAAATGCCGTCAGATGGCTCAACAATAAGCTTTGATTGGATTCTGTTTTTAATTTCCTCAACGTGGGTAATAATACCAACGTTCATTTTTTCAGATGATAACCTTTCAAGGCTGTCCATAACAACATCGAGCATAGATTGGTCTAGTGTTCCAAATCCTTCATCAAGGAAAAATGTTTCAAGAGGTGCATTGTTTTTAAGCTGAATTTTACTAGATAATGCAAGTGCAAGACTAAGAGAAGTAAGAAACATTTCCCCACCAGATAATGACTGTGGCGTTCTTCTGTTTCCACCACTAAAATCGTCACGTATAACAAAATTAGCCGTTTCTATTTCATCACCGTCTAACTCAATAGCATATCTGCCATTCGTCATTTTTCCAAGCCTTTCCGATGCGTCTTTTGTTACATAATACAGTTGTTTTCTGGCGATATATTCAACAAATCTGTTGCCTTTCATAGTATTAGCTAAGTCTGATATTAAATCAAGCTTATGTGTTTGAATTTTTAGGCTATCACGTAAATCTTTAACTTTTGCGAAATTTTCAGTTGTTTCAGAAATTTTATTTTCAATCTTGCCTATTTCAGATATAGTTTCTTCGATAGTAGCATTCAAATTTTGTATGTTTGTTTCAACTTTTATAACATCATCATCAGTACAAGAAATATTCTCTTTTGCGATTTTTTCAGAGATATTTTTGATGTTAGCCAAAATCTCTTTTATCCTGTCATTATATCCAACTATTTCATTTTCAAGCCCTTTAATTTCATTGTTAGATATATGGCATTTTTCCACCTCATCAACCGAATCAAAACCATTTTCAGAAATAGATAAATTAAGTCTTTCCTCATTTTTAACTTTTATTTTTTGAGTAGCCTCTTTTTGCTTTTCAAAATGTACTTTCTTTTCCAAAATGTCATTTTTATTTTTTTCAGCATTTTGGAATTTTTCTTTTATATAAATTTCAGTTTCATCAAAATATTTCTTCTTAGAGCTTATTTCATCTATAAAATCATTAATGTCTTTATCACCTGTTATTTCAGAAATTAAACCCAGATTTCTATTAATAACGTCTGTTTTTTCTTTTCCAGAAACTTTTATAGATTTAAGCTCTTTATCTAAATCATTAGCTTCAGTTTGAAATTTTTCAATATTTTTTTGTTTTTCATCAAGTTCAGTTCTAAGCGACTTTTGTTCATTTTGTAGTTTAACTTTTTCATTTTCAAAGCTTATAATTTTGTCATATTCAGCTTTAAAGCTTTGTATATTATTTTTTTGTTTAAGTTCAGTCAATTTAGCACTTAAATTACCTATGTTACTTAAAAGTTCATTAACAACATCACTTGACTTTACAAGACTTTCTGAATCCTTGTTCAGACCACTTTTAGTTTCAGCAATTTCAATATTCAACTTATTTAAATCTGAATTGTAAGAATTCAATTCTTTATCAATTTTCTTTTTTTCCTTTTGCACTTCATCAAATTCAATTTTGGTTTTATCAAAATCATTTATCCTATCAGATATAATTTTTTCTTTTTTTTCAACATCGAACTTTCTAATGTCGTCAGAAACTTTAGAGATTTCCTCTGTATATCTATTTTTTTCAGATACTAAAACAGCAATTTTTTCAGATAGACTATTTTTGTCTATCACAAGTTTATCTATATCAGCTTTTAAGTCATCTAATTCCTTATTGGTATTACTAATAAGTTCATCTCTAGTCTTTTCTGCAAGCTTCGGGTGATGAGTAGAACCACAGACAGGACAAGGTGCTCCATCTGACAACTTTCTTGCAATCTCAAATATCAAATCTTTATTTTGAAAAATCTTAACCTTTTCTTCAAGTTTGTCAAGTTGTCTTTGTTTATTATTTATGTCCTCTATAATAAATTTATATTTTTCATCTAACTGAATAATGTCTTTAGAAACATTTTTGTATTTAACATCAAAATCGGCATAAGCTTTATATTTTTCTTTTTTATCTTGAAAATTTCTTTTGTCATTTTCAAGTTCATTTTGTATTTCTATAATATGGGAAACATCAAAATCAAATTTTTGATTAATCTCCCCTAGCCTTTTTTGCAACTTGTCAACATTGTCATTTATAGCATTTAACTGAAAATTCAACGTTTCAATTTTTTTCTTTCCGTCAGACACATTTTTTTCAAGATTTTTTTTATTTTCGTTTTCGACTAATAATCTAGCATTAAAATCATCAAAACTTTTTTCAATTGAAACACCATTTTCAACATTAAGCCTATATTCTTGAGAAATAAATATTTCTTCTTGTCTTTTTTCATTTTCTTTAATTTTTTTATTTATATCAATTTTAGCATTTTTGTCGCCTTCAATTTTAGATGTTAAATCTTTAAAATTTTTTTCAGTATTTTTAAATTTTTGTCTTAATTTGTTTCTTTCAGAGATAAGTTCATCTGTATGTTTTTTTGCTTCAAGTGCTTGATTAAGTTCAGTTTCTTTTTTTATAATAAGTGGATATTCAACGTTCTTTTCGGCATTAAATTTTTCTAAATCATTTTTTGTTTTATCAAATATTTTTTCTGCCTTTTCAAACTCAACCGAATATTTTTGTAAATCTTTGTCACTAGAATTAAAGTCATCAAGACTTTTTTTGTATTCCTCTAAAAAAGCAAATACTTTTTCAGCTTTCTTGCCATTTTCAACTAATAGAATTTTTTTATCAATGTCACTTTTTTTCTTAATAAATTCATTTTCTTTTTGCTTATATTCATCAAATTCCTTTTTCAATGACATATAATTTTTATATCTATCAAATATATTACTTTCTTTTTCAAGTTTTTGTTTATTAACTTCATAAGATTTTTTCTTTTCAGCAAGATTTTTTTTAAGTTCATCGATATTTTCTTGAGAAATATCACCAAAAACTTCAAGCTTACTATTAATATCTGCAACTACCTTATATTGTTCTTTTCGCCTTTCATTTATTGCAAAATTCAAATAACTGCCATAATTTTCAAGTCCAAAAATTCGCTCAAGCATTTCCCTTTTTTCTTTACTTTTAAGTAAAAGAAACTCACTAAATTTTCCTTGAGGAAGTACAACCGAACGTATAAAATCCTGATAGTTCAATCCTATAATTTCAATTATTTTATCAGCAACGCTGTTTGTCTTGTCAGAGATAACTTCAACTATATCATCAACTGTTTTAATAAGCCTTGCGTTATGAGTAAGCCTACCTGCTTTACTTTTTTTAATTTCTCTTGAAACCTCGTAATAAACTGTTTTGTCAGTGGTTAAAGAAAACTTAAATTCAACAAGTGTACTATCTGTGTTTGCATTAATAAAAGCACGTCTTTCCAAATTTTCATATCTAGCAACACTGCCGTATAGAGCGAAAGTCATAGCATCTATAATTGACGATTTACCACTTCCGGTAGGTCCAAAAATACCGAAAATACCTTTATCCATCAATTTTTGAAAATCAATAACTTGTTCATCGATAAAACTATTAAAGCCTTTAATTTTAAGCATTATTGGTTTCATAAAATCACTCTCCCTCTTCGACATTTTTAATAATATCTAAAAATAATTCTGTAACCTCGTCAGTTGGCAAAACACCATTTATGTTTTGATAAAAGTCTTTAAATTGTTCGGAAATAGATTTATCATCATCTTCTTCATAATAAATCACTTCATTATCTTTTTCAGACAATATCGTTCTTATTTCAACAATATCTTTTTTCAAAGATTTTATTTGTTTTATTTCAGATTGCAAAAATACTCTTTCCGTTTTAACTTCAAGAAAAACAAAACAATTTTTATCTTTTTGCTCATCACATAAAGCAATAGCATCTTCAATACTGTTTGCTTTCCAAACTTCAATAGGCTTGTAGTTATGCAAATAAAATTTTTCTACAACAGGCTCGCTATTTGATTTAATATCTATCATATATACACTTTTAGCATATCCAATTTCACTTTTACTATATTGAATAGGTGAGCCGGCATAGTAAGAATGTTCAACATTTGTTTTTATATGTTGAGGTCTGTGTAAATGTCCCATAGCAACATATTGAGTTTTTTCAGGAAACACATTACTATCAACGGCATAACTTCCACCAAGCTGTATATTTCTTTCCGAATCAGAGCTTGTACCACCGGAAATAAAAAAATGTCCAACTACAATATTAACGGTATCATCTCTAAAAAAACGTTCTCTTTCCTTAAAAATAGAGGCTATTTTATCCGAATAGTTTTGTTGAAATTCATTTTCCGAAAATTCTTCTGATATAATTTCATTTATATTTTTTTCGCTAGGATAAGGCATAGTCAAAAAAACTACTTTTTCGGAATTTTTTTGAATTTCAAAACCACCCTCAAATACGTTACTAACAGTAAAATCGCCATATTTTCCAGATTCAATAACTGTTTTAGGGGTAGCCTCTATTATTATGCCAAATTCTTTAGCAAGAGGGCTACTGCTTGCAAGTCTGCTAGAACTGTCGTGATTTCCAGATATTATAATAATTGCTCTTTGTCCATTATTAGATAGTTTTTTCATATAATAATAGAAAAGTTTTTCAGCGTCAGCAGAGGGATTAGAATTATCATAAATATCACCAGCCACAATCAAAATATCGATTTCATTATCATCACAAATATCACATAATTCATCAAGGAACAATTTTTGTTCATCAATTCTAGTATATCCCTCAAGGTTTTTTCCTAAATGCCAATCACCTGTGTGAATTATTTTCATTATCCAATCCCTCCATTTTTCTAGTTTTATAAATAATCTGTAGACAAATATAGGGCTGTCAAAAAACAGCCCTATAAAAACATAACAATCTTATTATATATTATTTCATTACATCTTGCATATCGTATTTACCAGCAGGTTTACCAGCGATAAATTTTGCAGCTTTAACAGCACCAACAGCAAAAACTTCTTTAGAAGTTGCAGTATGTTTAAACTCAACAACTTCATCTTTACCAGCGAATATAACAGAATGTTCACCAACGATAGTACCACCTCTAACAGCGTGGATACCAAGTTCTTTTCTATCTCTTTTTTGACGAACAGAAGAACGGTCATAAACATAGTTGTATTTGTTACCCATAGTTTCATTCATAGCGTCAGCCAAAAGTAAAGCTGTACCACTTGGAGCATCAAGCTTTTGATTATGGTGTTTTTCGATTATCTCAATATCGAAATTAGCTTCATCAAGCATAGCAACAGCTTTTTTCAAAAGGCTAGCAAGAAGATTTATTCCCAAAGACATATTTGCAGAACGGAAAACAGGGATAACTTTAGATGCTTCCTCTGCCATTTTCAAAGTTTCGTCAGAAAGACCAGTTGTGCATATTACAATAGGAATTTTCTTAGAAACAGCATAGTTTAATATTTCAGGAACAGCACTTGCTGTAGAGAAGTCAATAATAGCATCTGCCGGCATATCGCATTCACTTACATTTGTATAAACAGGGAAAGTTGCGTTACTTTCAACAACATCAATACCAGCAACGATTTCACAATCAGGTTCTTTAGAAACAATATCACAAACAGTTTTTCCCATATGACCATTACAGCCATTCATTATAATTCTAATCAAAGTAAAATTCTCCTTTGTGATTTAAATTTAAGTTCCAGACAATCCAAAATGCAAGCTTAAATCAAGCCATAATTTTTCATAGCATTTTGAAGTTTAGCATAATTTTCTTCTTCCATTTCAACAAGAGGTTCTCTATATACGCCTGCATTACTACCCATCATATTAAGAGCAGCTTTAACAGGGATAGGGTTTACTTCGATGAAAAGGTCGTTTATAAGTTCAAGGGCATTAAGCTGAAGTTTTTTAGCTCCTTCAATGTCACCTTTAAGGAATTTAGCAACCATATCGTGAGTATCTCTAGGGGCAACGTTTGCAAGAACAGAGATTACACCTTTACCACCTAAAGAAAGAACAGGAAGAATTTGGTCATCATTACCAGAATAAATATCAATATCATCACCACAAAGTGCAGCAATTTCAGCAACTTGAGAAATATCCCCACTAGCTTCTTTTATAGCAACGATGTTATCAACTTTTGAAAGCTCTTTTACAGTTTTAGGTGCAATGTTAAGACCTGTTCTACCTTTAACGCTGTACATAATAACAGGAATATCAACACTACCAGCCATACTTTCAAAATATTTTTTAAGACCTTTTTGAGTTGTTTTGTTGTAGTAAGGAGTAACGATTAAAAGGCCGTCAGCACCAACGTTTTGAGCTCTTTTACAGAGTTCAACACCGTGTTTAGTATCGTTACTACCTGCCCCTGCGATAACAGGAATTCTCTTGTTTGTTCTGTCAACTGCATATTTAATTGTTTCAATCTGTTCATCATCAGAAAGAGTAGAAGCTTCACCAGTTGTACCACAGATAACTATAGCGTCAGTTCCGTTGTCGATTTGAAAATCAATCATTTTGCCGAGTGAGTCATAGTTTACAGAACCGTCATTATTAAAAGGTGTAACAATTGCAACACCTGAACCAACAAAAATAGACATAGTATACACCTTCTTTTATTTCTATATAAAATTAATCAAACAATATTCGCAAATCTGCGTATAACTTACAAAATCTATTGCCCCTAAATATAGGGGCAAAACTTATTTTGCAGTTAAATTATTGCATATTTTTAATAATAATTTCAGCAATCTGAACTGCGTTAGAAGCAGCACCTTTTCTGATGTTATCAGCAACAACCCAAAGGTTTACGCCACTTTCAACACTTTCGTCACGTCTAATTCTACCGATGAAAACTTCGTCGTGACCTGCTGCGTTTACAGCAAGAGGATATTCGTCGTGTTGAGAGTCATTTTGAAGAACAACACCAGGAGCTTTTCTTAAAGTTTCGATAAGGTCATCAAGCTCAAAAGGTTTTTCAAATTCAACATTAATAGATTCACTGTGAGAGTTGAAAACAGGAACACGAACAGCAGTTGCAGTAATTTTCATATCTGGCTCGTGTAAGATTTTTCTAGTTTCGTTTACCATTTTAAGCTCTTCTTTTGTGTAGCCATTTTCAGTAAATACATCAATGTGTGGTAAACAGTTGTTAGCGATAGGGTGAGGGAATTTTTTAGGAGCTTCACCTTTAAGACCATCTTCAAGGTCTTTCCAACCTCCCATACCAGCACCAGAAACAGCCTGATAAGTTGAGTATACAACTCTTTTAATTTTGTATTTATCATTTAAAGGTTTTAAAGCAACCATAGCTTGAATAGTAGAGCAGTTAGGGTTTGCAATGATACCTTTGTTCCATTTAATATCTTCAGGGTTTACTTCAGGAACTACCAAAGGAACTTCTTTGTCCATTCTCCAAGCAGAACTGTTATCGATTACGATACAGCCTTTAGATGCAGCGATAGGAGAGAATTTTTCGCTTGTGCTTCCACCAGCAGAGAATAAAGCTATGTCGATACCTCTGTCGAAAGAGTCTTCTTTAAGTTCTTCAACAACATATTCTTTTCCATTAAAAGTGATAGTGCTACCAGCTGAACGTTTTGATGCGAAAACGTAGAAATTTTCGATAGGAAGTTGTTTTTCTTCAAGAACTTTAAGGAAAGTTCTACCAACCATACCTGTTGCACCAACTACTGCTAAGTTAATTTTTTTCATTTTAAATCGCTCCTAATTTTATTATATTAAATATATTTTAAATCTGTTCGCTTGGACAGAAAATAAAAAAGGCTGACAACGAGTCAACCTGTAAATACAAAAAGCAAAAAGCTTTAAATAGTATGTACAGATAGCACTCCATCAAACGATGACAGTCACAGGGCTTTTTACCGATGCAACCAGATAAAGCGTAGCAAAGAAAACTTTATCTTCGGCACGTTCCCCTTTCACTTCCGTCAACTGCCCTTTGCGGCATCAGAAAAGTTACTGATGAAAAATGCACCTCTATCTATATAAGCGAAACCAATTTATTTAACTATATCACTAACAAGCAGATATGTCAATACTATCTGCCTTTATTTTGCATATTTTTTAAAAAAATTTAAGAAAACAAAATTTTCTTGACCATAATAGATTTTTATAATTAGAATATTCAAGGTCAACGTATAATACGCCGACCTTTCAAAAAACCGTATAAATTTTTCTAGCCTTTAAATAACATCAAATCCATATTTTTTCCATATTTCTTTTGCACTGTCAGAGTTTATAAACTCAATAAATTCTTCAGCAATAATATCATCTTTTGATACAGCTAATTTACTAATATTTATCCACGAATAAAGATTATCTAATTCAGGGATTTCTATAACATCGACATTTTCATCTGTGCAATTTTCCCTCCAAACGATAGCAGCATAATTGTCGTAATCGTTAAGGACCGATAAAAGATTTTTTTCATCAATACCCTCTGTATAATCAAAAATATATTTATCAGAATTTTCCTCAAAAAATCTTTTAGAAATCTTACCAATGGCTGTGTTAGATGGTGCAACTAGAAAACTCGCTCTTTTTTCAACTAATCCGTCTAAAGTATTAATGCCACTAAATTCACCTTTTTTAACAGCTAAAACAGGCTTGTGCAAAGCAATTCCCTTAGATTTTTTAGAATTAAATTCAGTATATTCTTTTTGAGAGGTAGAATCAACTATTGCAATATCTCCCATTTTATATGTTTTAATATTGTCAACAATTTCGTTTTCTTCAGCTATGTTCACTTGCACTTCGCAACCAGTAGAATCTTCAAAAATCTGTTTAAGTTCCATAACAGGTTTTTCTAAATTTGGGGAACTGTAAACTAAAATTGTTTCAAACGAAAAATTCGATAACTCATTTGGAGATTTTGAAATGCTCATATAATCTTCTTTTTTCAATTCTTTTTTAGCGTCTGCCTTTCCACAGCCAGATAGAATAAATACACAACCCAAAAAAAGACATTGAGCTATTTTAATAATCTTCTTCATAAAAATTTCCTCCGAATTATATTCGTAAATATATATTAATAAAATAAAATTCTTGGAGGCAAAAGCCTCCAAGAAAAACCAAAAACTATTTTAAATCACCAGTTTTGCAATGGTCCATATCATCAAATTCCTGATTTTCTCCAACCATACCCCAGATGAAAGTATAAGCTTTTGTACCAACACCAGAGTGAATTGACCAGCTAGGAGAGATAACAGCTTGTTCGCTCTGCATAACGATATGTCTTGTTTCATCAGGTTTACCCATCATATGGAATACAACGTTATCTTCATCAAAGTCAAAGTATAAGTAAACTTCCATTCTTCTTTCGTGAGTATGACAAGGCATAGTGTTCCAGTTTGAACCAGGTTCAAGAACAGTCATACCCATAGCAAGCTGACAGCTAGCACCGTTAGGGTCAAGTCTTTTTAAAACTTCAGGGTGAATGTATTGGTTGATTGTTCTCTTGTTACAATCTTCAAGAGAACCCATTGGTCTGTGGTTAGCGTCATCAAAACCTATTTTAAGAGTTGGATAAGTTTTGTGAGCAGTTGCACTGTTCATATAGAATTTAGGAGGATTTTTAGGGTCTTTAGCTTCAAAAGTAATGTCTTTAGCACCCATACCAACATAAATACCGTCACGACCTTTGATTTCGTAAACAGTACCGTCGATAGTGATAATACCGTCACCACCGATATTAATAACACCAAGTTCACGTCTTTGAAGGAAATAGTCACTAGCAAGTTCTTTGCTACCTTCGAGCTTTAAAGGTTCAGTTGTAGGAACGATACCACCGAAAATAATTCTGTCATTGTGGCTGTAAACGAGGTTGATTTCACCAGGAACGAAAACTTTTTCAACAAGGAAATGTTTTCTAAGTTGTTCTGTATCATATTTTTTAACATCTTCAAAATGATTTGAGTATCTAACTTCCATATTCATAAAAGAGTTACCTCCGTAAAATTATATATTTTTTTAATTACAAAAGGCAAACCCCAAACCCTACAAACTGTTATAGGTAAAGGGCTTGCCCTAAAAAGTCAAAATATTATACTGTCAATGTTTGTTGTAAAAACAAATTATCTCTGAACACGTCCAGAACCGTCACAAGATTCAACTTCAGCTCTAGTAACAAGGTTGAAGTCACCAGGGATAGTGTGTTTAAGAGCAGATGCAGAAACAGCAAATTCAAGAGCAGCTTTCATATCTTTGCCGTCCATAAGACCACAGATAAGACCACCAGCGAAAGAGTCACCGCCACCAACTCTGTCTACGATAGGGTTGATTTCGTATCTAGTTGAACGATAGAATTCTCTAGTTTTACCGTCCATAATACAAGCAGACCAACCATTGTGAGAAGCAGAGAAAGATTCTCTTAATGAAGAGATAACATATTTGAAACCGAATTTGTCGCACATCTGATTGAAGATGTCAACATAACCAGCCATTTCAAGTTCACCGCTAGTAACGTCAGTGTTACCTGGTTTGAAACCAAGAACTTTTTCAGCATCTTCTTCGTTTCCGATACAAACGTCAACGTATTGCATAAGGTTAGTCATAACTTTCTGAGCTTTTTCAGAAGTCCATAATTTTATTTCTGAAGTAGTTTACGCCATTCTGGAAAATATTCTGAT
>CABVAP010000070.1 GCA_902496345.1 uncultured Eubacteriales bacterium | reverse complement strand
TGTGTCCAGTTTGCAGAAAACTATTCAACCAACGATTCATCGCGTATGCAATATAAGTAAAGCTATTATAGCTTTTTTCACGTTCAACTATGAATTCAGAAAATGTTGTTTCAAGGCTCTGTAAATAAATGCTTTTATCCTCATCCCAATCTTCCATTACGGCTGAATATTCAGCAGATTTTTCGTTTATGCTGTTAAGAAGGTCAGAGTTAATTTTGACTTCTTTATCTTTGTAACGAATAACAATATCTTTTTTTACTACACTCAATACAACTGCGATATAAATTGGAATAACGCCACGCTTCAAACCAATACCACATTCAGGCGAAATTAGCCTATGATACAGCTCGCCAAATGATGTTTCTCCCTTTATAGATGTCTGGCGAAAAAATGCCATAATGATATCCAGTACATTCCTGATTTCAGCATTGTTCGGAGCTAAATTAAGAGAATATACGCCGTTTTTCTCTGTTAAAATTCCTGTCTGTATCAAAGTGCTTCGCATAATAGAAACATCTTGTCCTGTACCAGTTAATCCAAGGTTTTCCTCTACCGTTTCACTTTCTAACAAAGCTGTCGTAAGCTTTGTTCTACTATTTACGGCAACGGTTGGGAGTATGTTTTTATTGATGGATTCATTGTTAATAATAGGTGTATGCGGATATGTCTGTTCGCATATTCCGGACAGCAAGGCAGATAACTGTGCTTTACGATACAGCTTTTTCTTATTGCCCATATGGTAATAGTCAACTTCATTAAGTTCAGGATGAGTAAAGCTGTTTATAAAGTTGTGCACGATAATATCTAAATCTTCAAGATAAACATCATATTCATCAGATAAAAGCTCATCCTCGGAACTCTCCCCTTTTAACTGTCTAACAGCCTCATATTCGTATGCAAAAGATGTTATATCTATAAAATTCTTCGGAACTATTGTTACAATACGCTCATTTGTACTTTTAAGACAATTAACATCAAATTCAGTATGTTCAATCGGTGTTTCAAAAAACAAAGCTTGAACAATTCCGTTTGCGTCTTGGTCGGTTGCTTTGTAATCTGTATTCCTGACTTCATTGCAATCCACAAATTTAAACTCAAAATATCGAGTAATACAGTGTTCATCATTGTACTTAACAGGATATAAATAGCTGTCAAGAGCCAACTTATTCAAAATTTCTCTTGTAGTTGTTGTAAGATGGAGCTTTTCAATGCGATTTTTTATTTGTTCCTTGACATCAACACCACTTGACTCTTTTAATTTAAGGTAATTATTGCTACGCTTCAAATAGATAATACAAGCATTATCAACTAAATCGGTAAGAGCTTCCGTTATCATTTTGGGGTCGTCAACCATATCAATAAAAATATCCACGATGTTGTCAACAGTAGGTGGAAGTTTTTCAAACTGCTCTATTATATAAATAAGTGCAATAGTTTTTATAATTTTAGATTGCAACGAGCCTCTTTTTACTTTTTTTAGTACATTCGAGGCGAGCTGATATATCTTATATATCTCTGTAGAATTAAGTTCCTTGCGAAACTGAGCTTCAAAATAATCGTAGAGATAATCAGGAGTTACAAGTGCAAAATCCGCATTACATTTTTCAACAAATTCAACGAGAGTGTTTTTGTGATTTGCAGATAAAAATGTAAATAATGTACGCTCATTTTGTGCCACTTTTTCTGATAATCTCGGCAAAATGTATGTTGTTGACGGGTGCAAAGGATAACAAGATATAATAGTGTTCTTAGCTATATCTTTATCAGCACTAATCAGCTTGTTATCCGAGTATCTTTTCCCAAGATTATCAAATGTTTCATTATGGCGAGCACAGAATTCGTCCCATAAGTCAGAATTCTTCTCGATAACAACAGAGATAATTTCATACATCTGGCTGTAATTATTGTGAAGATTGATATGCTCAAAACGTCCAGAGATACCTCTCCAGCCGTCAACCTTATCCTGTGGTAAGTTCATATCAATATAATTTGATATATCCTTATGGCAGATGAGCATTATGTGCATTTGATGTTTGCCAGAGCGATTACACTTTTCGGCAAAATCCTGCAACAGCTTTGTATCGCTTTCGGTGGCTGTGGATATACTGCTTTCAAGGTATTTTCCGAATTCATCATATACAACAAACAAACCTTCGAAGCCTTTATCTTTAAGTGCAATACTTACCTGCTCATATATTTCAACAACATCAAATCCAACAAATGGATTGAAAGTGCTGCCAGCGGTTAAATCGGGATATACAGATATAAATTCACGATAAGCTTTAGCACTATGTTCCCTCAAATCCTTCAAAAAAACATCAATTTTTGATGAAATTTTTTTAGTAAAAGTTTTATATGTATCAGGATAAATTTCCTTCCATTTTAAAATTGTGTTTTCAGCAGCCTGAAAATGAGTATCTGGCATAATATCTTCTAAATTATTACTGCTTAAAGCCTGCTGTAAAGCGTTCATAAAAACCTGTGTAAGACTTGAACCACTTCCACCAATGATGACAGGAAGAAGTTTTGTTTTGCTCTGAAGATAATTATTTGCAATTTTATATAAATCCTCATCATAAGCTTTCATTCTATTCAAGAGGTTTTTAAAAATCTCCTTTTTTCCACCTCTATAAAGCATAGACAGTGCCACAAGGATAATATGCGACTTTCCTCGTCCGTACGCACCCGTAAGAATTTTTGCACGCTGTGTTGACTCGGGACGAACACTCATAAGTATATTTGAAATCAATTCGAGAGATGATGTTGTAGGAATAAAGCTCTTAATCTTCTCATCATTCTTCAAATCGTAAGATATATTCACGGACGATTGAAATCCGCTTGATAATTCTATAAGTTCATTCAACATAAATGAACCCTCCTAACTAGGTTTATTGATTTAATTCATCGTAGTATGCTCTTACACAATCTAAGAAACTCATATCTGTTTCAATGCGGATAATATCCAGACCAGCAGTACGAATTACTTTTATCAATCCTGTTGTTTCAAGACTATAAAGAGCGTTAATCAATGTAACGGAATCCAAATTAAATATTTTCCCAATTTGAAATTTGTCATTTTGCAATGATAAGATGCGTATTTCCTTTTCTCCGTTAGCACTATTAATTATTGCTGACAATAATATTAACTTAGGAATCATATCAAGTTTTGGTACCGATTTTTTATATACACCATTTCGCTTGTCAATTACATCAACAAGACCTAATTCACCAAGTGGACAATCTATATTGCTTTCGGGATGTACCTTTGCAGGATTAAGTCTAGCTCTAGGTACATATGTGTTCATAAGGCAAGTGAAATCATCTTCGATTGCTCTATCAGAGGGAACCGAGGCATCTTCCTGCATACGAACATACTTAACTAGAGCACTATGAAAGTCTTCAACAGTAAACTCAGTTTTATTAAACTCATTAAAGAAAATGTACCAAGAAGTAGCACCATCTATATTCAAAGCTAACATATAGTGAACAAGCCATATTGAACCAATTTCTTCCATATAAGCATCGTTCTCAAAAATAATTTTACCAAGTTCAGTGAGAGTCTGATTTTTCTTACCAACTTTAGGCTCTGATGTCAGCTGTGTAGTAGTAAGCCAATATCGGAGAGCCTTAACCATATTAGCACCGATACCAAGAACATCCATTGGATTTCCTGCTACGCCTTGAAACACACCCGGCTCTCGTACAATATTACTCATTCCTTTATATAGCCACCCTTTACGGATGAAAAATGTTTCGTGACCTCTAAATTTCATATATATCAACCTTGTTCCTTAGTTTTTAAATATTTATCCATCAGGCAACCGCCATCAAGATATTTTGCAGTAACACACATTTTACAATGCTTACATTTATCTTCATCAATGCGATATGTATTGTCAGTAATAGAAATTGCTCCAAAACGACATAGCGACTCACATTTCAAGCATTTTCTGCAAGCATTAAATTTGCGTATTTGATATCCTGCCATTCGCTGCAAATCATCATGTTTGCTTACATTCATTGTTTTGATTTTTACGGAAAACTCGTAATTATCCTGTTTAAATGGTTGAATTGATATAATAGGCACATTCGTCCTCATATCAATAACAAGTGTTTCGTTTATAAGCTTTCTGCCAAGTTCTTTTGAAACCTTACCAAATGGAGTGAAAAGGTTTAGGAACTCATCATCAACAGGACGATTTAGCCTGTAAATCTTTGCGTTATCCTCTGCAGTGCAGTTTGTATATCTGATTTTTACATCTTGTGCTGCCTTTACACCGTTGCCCCCCTGACGAGCTTTCCACTTTCCTGTATCTACATAAACTTCAGCATCAGGCTTCCCAATTTTTCTTGCAAAATCAATCAGAAACTCTCTCCATTTTTTATACTGCTCGGGCATATAGATAGCTGCTAAGAATTGTGCCCTCTCGTTATTGTTAGGGCAGCACCAACAACCAACTCTATCGTATCCCAAACGATATGCATCGTTGAAATCTACATCTTCGCCTAAAATATAGAGCCATATATCAAGGTCTTGCCATAAAAATATAGGTGAAGCCACTTTCTGTTTCTGAATTTTTATTGCTTCTGCATTATCTTCAACACGATTATATTTACTTCTGCTTACAGATTCACATTTGCGTATTCCGTAGAAAGTCAGTACATTCATATCGCGGTAATAACGATTGAGAATTCTTGTTATAGGTCCTGTTTTAAACATTGAACAGCACCAGCGCATCATTCGTGCAGGTGGTCCAATATCTTCACATACATTATAAAAATCTTGTTCTTTGTTTTGTGCTATTCTAAAAATAGCCATAGGATTGTTTTTTCTAAAACGCTGTGCATATTCTATTGTCAAAGGAAACTCTAAAGTTGTATTTCCAAAAATATGTACAAGACTTGGATCACTTAAAGCTTTAACGGCTAAATCTGCTGTTACGGTTGAGTCTTTACCACCTGAGAAAGAAAGAACAATATTTTCTCTTGGATATTTACCTGCTTCTTCTTGAATAAATGTATGTGCCTCATCAATAATATAATTTAATCGCATTCTATTTGATTCAATGAATTTTATGATTATTTCGTTAAATGCTTTGTAGTTATTCTCTTCTTTATATTCTTCAAGTTTCTGACATATATAATCAGAAGAATATTTTTTATAATACTTCGAAGTAAGTGTTATTATCTTGTCATCTACATAATATCTGTTATCGTTAGCCCAAACAGAAGAATTCAAAAATGCTAGTGGCTTATCTAATAATATTTCTACAAGTAATCTCTCCTCCGGAAATACTGGTCTTAAATCAGATGACATATATAAGGCTTCACCATTGCAACGAGGACAAATGTGGCGGTCTATATCATTCACCATTCTAATAATAGGAATATTGCATTTCGGACATCTGTATATTTTTGTAGGAATATCTGTTTCTGTTGCCTTGCCACATATTTCACATTTTTCTTGCATTGTTTCTCTTTCACATTCTTTACACCACACAGACTATTCCTCCTTTTCTTCTTTATTGATACTAACTTTCCTGCCAAAAACACCGATATAGATAACTCAATCCTGGTTTATTACGCACCTCAAAGAAAATGTTCTTTCTATCGAACAAATAAAATACTGAAATATATATAACAATACATCTCTTATTGTATCACAAATTTCATCAAATTACAACAATCCAAAACAAAAACAGGAAAATATTATCAGTAAATTTATACAAAAAATATCAGCCGACTAAATGCCTTTATTACTCCCAAATTAAATTGACTTACTTTTATGACACACTGCAGTGTATATAAAATGAGATTTATTCCTAATTTACAGTGTTTCTTTAGTTGCTGATGACACCAAATTTACAAAAAAAATAATTCATAACCTAATTTTTAAAACCCTATTTAGCAACTTTCAATTCTTTTACAAATTATGAAGAATGTTGTTGCTGACAATCCCCTTACATTAAAGCTTAGCTTGATGAAAAAAGCTTAAATAAAAAATCCTAAAATCATATCCGATGTTCAGAACATATTATTCTGTACATCGGATATTCTATTTTTGCTAAAAGGTTAAACCTTTTAGCAAAAAGCCAATTTTAATATTTAAGGGGGTAAAATGTTTCCTCTAACCTGTCTATTTTTTCATAAAACACACAAACAAAATTTACAAAAATCTCTTGTAAACCCCTTATTTACTGAGGTTTTTTCGACAGCAGAACAACAGTTTCGATGTGCGTAATAAGTTGTTTGGCATATTAAATAGCGAAATTAATAGAATTTTTGCAAAGGGGGATAATTTTCAATTTTTACCCTCATATATATTGTATTAATAATAGCTTGTTAAAGACTTCTTACAATTTAAGTTCTTCCCAAAGTTCATTACCATTAATATCGAATACTGCCATTCACAAAATTTATTAAAAATAGCTACTAATCTCTTTGACTTCACTTTTTCAAAATATATCTCCTCATATTACATTGAATTTAACACTTCACACAGAAATATTAGAGTTCCTCTAACTTATTCCAAAAATCATCCCAGCCTGCTATATTTTCCTCTTCACCTACTTTATACAAAGGCTCTATTTCAGGAGTTTCTGTACCATTTAACCACATACAATGCATCTTCAAAATTTCTTTTAAGGCTTCTATATTGTCCTCAATACTAAATCGTGAAAACAATGCAAATGTGAAATTTTCTAAATCTGTCATTAGACCAAATTCTGCCGATGCCCATCCTTCCTTACTATGTTGAATATATGTATTTATTATCTTTTCCAACACCTCTGTTACTTCACCATCTGTCAAATAAGGAAACAATACATTTAATAACCTGTTTAATCCATCATAATCTAACGGATTAAGTTCTCTTTTCTTAAGCATATTCATAATCTGAATTTTATGATTATCTATACTTTGTGGTTTTAGCTTCTGTGATGTACTTATAAAATATTTTATATAGTCCCATGTAAATTCGCTTTGTCCGTATTGTGTTTCAATATATCTAAATATTTCATCACAATCCAACTTTTTTACAGTATCAATAAATGAATCCATATTATGATAGCGCTCTGTCTCATACCACCTATTAGGAATAATACAACTATGTTCTGAACTTCCCAATCTTCTTTGATGATACTCACGATGTCCTATTTGCTCCATACGCTTTTCTAGCCTATAATATCCCAATCTATGAATACATAATGAGAGTGCTTCATGAACATCTGCACAGTAAATTTTATTCCTTATATTTTGTAAATTATATGGTTGTTCTTGTTCATTTATTTTAAAGTAATTTACTGTTTTTTCCCATATCTGCATAAGTTCTTCTTCAGTAAAGACTCCATTCTCCAAAGCCGATATAAGTCCATCAAACACTATTTCTACCCACTCTTCCTTAACAGATTTCACCATTTGAGCAAACTGAAAGAAACTATCTACACCCTTATTTGCTGCAGCAGTAGATACTGCATTGCTTATTTGAACAAAGGCTCTATTATCTCCAATTTTTGATGCATAATCAGAAATATTCATCAAAAGAATTCCAAGTTCCACCCAGATTTCATTTTTTTCCTTAGATATTCTCTCAAACCATTGTAACGGATTAAAAAGACTGTAATCTTTGCGTCCAATATAACCTATACTTCTTGCGTTTATTAATTCAACGGCCTTTTTTATTCTTTCCTCCCAACCCATCTCATTTGCTATTTTTAATAGTACATCAGAAATATATTCTCGCTCGGATAACTCTTCTTTCCATATTTTTCCATTAGGATTCATCCAAACATCGAAAAATGATTCTACAAAATCTACTTTTCCTTTCGCTACCAAATATCTCCAATACGTTTCCAAAAGTGCTATTTCAGAATATGTTTTTGCTTTTATACACAAGCTTTTCTCTAAAGATTCTTGAAATATATTAGGCAAAGCATCTATTATTCTTATAATACTTTCTAACATTTTTTTCCTAAAGAAAGTCGTATTAATAATAAAATAGACATTATTATATTTATCATCTAAAATGCTATCTAACAATAATTCAAAATCTACAATTTTTACTTTATCTACACATTCAAATAAAATACATTGTTCTATATATGCTATCTGAGCCACTTCCATTAATAAATATCTAGCAACAATATAGTCACTTCCATCATTTCTGAGTTTAATCTTTTTTATAGCCTTATTTATCAGTTCATCAAAATTATCTTCCGAAATGTATACAAGAATATACATAATATCAGCAATTATTTTAAATCTATTTCCTTTTTCTTCTAACTCTGCATACCTTTGTTTATACCATTTATCTGGTACATATTCAAATTTTTTATCACCTATTTCATCCAACCAATCTTGACACAAAGTGTTTTGATTATTCCTTACTGCCCATGCACACACAGATATTTTATTTCTTACAGATAAATTATTCCTCATATTTCCGTTTAAAATGAAATTCATTTCTTCCATACATCCGCATTTTATTACATGCTGCATAAAATCTTCGATATCCGTATTAAAATAATAGCTTACATTTTCTAAAGTATATTTTAATTGCTCTTTTCCTGAATAATTAACTGCTTCTTTAAGCCAACCCCTATAAAAATAAGCGGTTGCATTTTCTTCTTGTTTTTCTTTAAAATATTTTTTCTCTGGTGCTATTCTAAACTTTCTAGAATACTTTCCCCAAGTTTCTAACAACTCATTTATTGCGTCTTCTTCGTTGCTTTGCACCATACTACTAAACATATCATCAGGTACTCTTTTATCCATCCAACGGAAAAAAATATATTTAGCCCTAGTAGTTTCATTCTTTGAAACCAAAGCATCTATATCACTAAATATTTCCTTAAAATCATCTATAGAAATAAGAGAATCTACAACAGGCTTTTTCTCACTATCCAATGCAAAAGGTAATTCAATATCACTCTGATATTCCTTATCTAACCAGTGCAATGATTCTCCATGCTGTTGCATAGTAGTAACAGCACAACTGAATTTAACAATTTTTCTTTTATCCTTAATTTGAGGTAAAATTTTCAATGTATCAAGCATCTGCTGCCTAATCTCTCTTAAATCTCTTTTCAATAAATATGCCTTCATTACATACTCACAGTTAAAAATATCTATATATTTTTCTTCTTGTTTGGCCTCTTTTAACAATTTAAATACCACTTCATGCTTAACTTTTTCATCAAAATCTTTGCATATTAAATAATTTGCTATTTTCCCACTTATAGTTGGGAGCATATGTTTAGCTTTTTTATAATGAGCAGTTAAGAATAATCTAACATCATTATGAAATACACTATATCCTGAAGTATCATATGTAACAATTGGGAATAAGTTTTGCAGAATATCTTCCCATTGCCACACTGATATTCCATCTCCATAAATATCTGCCATTGTTCGAGCCGAAAATCTTCTGTTAATAACTGAAAAAGTTGCTGCTAAATACATATCTATGGTATACCCAAGTCCTTCCACTTGCTTGATAGCAGTTTTCCAAATATACTCATAATATGACTGTATACCTGAATTCAAATTTTTTACATTACTATTCTGTTCAAAATCAGAAAAATTGCTATACTTTGTTGCCTCCTGCATTGCAAATACGCCAGAAAGTGTACTACCCTTTGCAATTTTCGCAATATAATTTATGACCAATACTTTTTCATACTCAGCATATTTCATTAATGAACTATTTTTTTCATATAATAATTCCAAGTCATCTTTTTCAATATCCGGAACTTGAATCTCTTCTATCCTGTCTATATCAGATAAAAAGTCAGGATATTCAGAAAACTGGTGCGTTGGCTGTCCAACAAGTATAAATCGAACATTTTTAGGAACACTTTCTGGTGATGGCAATGTTCTTAAAAAAGTATTTGTGTTTCCGCTACGAGCCGCATGATCAATGCCATCAACAGCAATAACTGTTGGTCTTCCTGTAATATCTGCCCAAGCAGATGCTAACCTTAACACCTCATTTCTTAATGTATCTACCGAATCTATTAATTCTATTGATATGGGTACACTATACTCATAAAGTCTTCCTTTAAATAACTTTCTGAACATAATTAGCAAACTTCCCCAGAAATCTATAGGGTCACTAATTCCTAGGTCAGCAGAAATATATAAATCTCCCGGAATAATTGGTTTAAACGCATGAAATCGCAAAGTGACAATACTATCCGGCTTACACGCTAAATAACTAATTATATTAGTCTTCCCACATCCTGGGTCACCCGTTAAAAAAGTTACTCTTGACTTTCCATTTAAAATTCTATTTTCTAAATCTGTTACAAATGCAATCCTCGATTGAAAAAATGGCTCACAAATAGGAAATAAATGCTCTCCCTTTATGCTATCTCCATATAAGGAAATAGCCTCCATTACATCTTCTTTTTCTATTTCCTTTTTGTTTCCAATGGTTGTCGCCCACCACATTAATTGGTAGCACAATTTTTGATGTAGTCCTACTGCTTTTACATGTGTTGTTTTAAATTTCATCTGTAATTCATCTGCAATAGTATCAATTAGATTTTCAAAATCTTCTTGATCTGTTACTAAATCAAAATTTTGTAAAAAACATAATTTTTCCCTATCGTCCAATTCTTTCATATGTTTTTTCCAAATATCCCAAGCTTCTTCCCATTCTCTTTTTACCTTAATATCATTAATATCTTTATCTTCTAATTGTTTTAAATTATCTGCCTGCTCTTTTATTTCATTCCAAAACAAAGATAATGATGGGCGTTCTTTATACTTTCTCTTACTAATTTTCCTATTTGTAAAAAGAACAACTTTATTTTTACCTCTATTTTTACTCTCTAACTTTTTCCATTCAGATGAATACTTGTATAAATATGATTTATTTATCTCTCCTTCAACCATATCTGAATAAGTCAGTTTATCATCATCTCTTGTGTTTTTAACCTGAATACATTGTTTGATCCCATCTTCATATGTTACTACAACATCATCTAAACTCTGGCTTTCCGTTGATTGTAATACAATATTCTTGATATTATTATCTGGATTTAACATTTTTACAATGTATAATAAACCTACAGACCATTCATACCAATAAGGAGTTCCTGTTCCTGCCGTCGAATTATTCATATTATTACTTCCCCCAATTATTTATTTTTGCACTATAAGATATGTATTTCATAATCCATTTATTTGGCTAAACTAATGTTATATACTTTTTATACTCTATAATATCGCACTATATTTCAGTCTTATATTATATAACACTATTAGTATTTCAACTATATAATAAATATTAGCATAAAATTAATGTTTTTTCAATGTTTTAATCGTAATATTTCTTTATTTCAACAAAAAAAGACCCGCCACAAATCAATGCAGCAGGTCAATAAAATCAA
>CABVAP010000069.1 GCA_902496345.1 uncultured Eubacteriales bacterium | reverse complement strand
CAAAGTGCATTTTTTCTGCAAAATCAAATCGCTCTGAAAATTTTGGCGTTCTTCTCACAAGGCTTTTAAGCCCTTGAAACAGCTGTTTTCCTCAGCGAAAATGCAATTTCCGCTTGCGGATAAAAGTCTGCAACGCTTTTTGAAATTGACAATAACGATAAAAATTAATTTTTTCTCTGATTTTGATTTTACAAAATATAATTCTTTTTTTCTGAAAAATGTAAAATATATAACTCCTATTATGGCAGAAACACTATATCCAATGCCTGTCGCAATGGCTGCTCCTGCTATTCCACTATCAAAAATAACAATGAAAACATAATCAAGTACTATATTTGTTATTCCGGACATAATCGTCACAGATAATCCCAATAATGGTTTGCCGGCTGTTACAAAAAAAGTTTGGAATGTTATTTGTAAAGAAAAGCAAGGGGCAAAAGCAAATAAAATGCTCAGATAAATCCTACACATATCAAATTGTTGTTCGGTTGCACCTAGTAAATTTAATAGTGGTTCCATAAAAATATTCCCCAAAACAGCTACGGTTAAACCTATTAAAAACTCTACCATAACTAAAAAGGAAAAGTTTTGCCTAGCTTTTTCAACTTTATTTTCACCCATTTGTTTCGCAATTATTGCTCCTCCTCCTGTTGCAAGCATAATTGCAATTGCCATTTCAAGGCTAACTGCTGGATATGTCATATTGACAGAGGACAGAGCAGTAGTCCCAGCGTATATAGACACAAAACTTCCGTCTACAATTGTGTACATTGATAAAAATAACATCATTATCATATTAGGAAATGCAAATGCTAGTAATGATGATAATGTATGGTTTTTTGCAAGTGAATTTGAATTACTCATTTTCAACCTCTTTCTTAAATGATTCATAAAATTCTATGTTTAATTTGACAAATTGCTCACTTAATTCAGTACCTAACTTTAACAAAGCTTTATTTTCAACTGAGTGAACTTTTGCCATTATTTCTTCAATATATTTTTCCCCAAGTGGAGTTAAAAAAATGATTTTTTCTTTTTTGTTTTCTGGCCTTGTCTGTAATGTCAAATATTCTTTCTTTATAAAATCTAACAAAATACTATGAACAGTTGATTTTGGCAATTGTGTTTCATCACAAATTAGTTTTTGTGTACAATTTTTATTCATTTGAATTTCATTCATTTCAATAGAATACAAAACCATTAGTGAATTATAACTTAAACCTAATTTCCTTGCCAACATACTATATGCTAAAGTAGTGCCATTAAACGCAAAATTAATGGCTTGCAACTGTTTATTCATTAATTCTTTCATAAAAACCACCTCTATATTATAAATAAATAGTGCGATTTCGCACTATTGTCAAGAGATATTTTTACAACAAAAAAACTTCTAATATAACATTTAGTTACATCAGAAGTTTTTATTATGAAGCTATTTTTTATTATACAGCTCTTTTTATATGTTTTCCTTTGAGTTCATTTTTAAGATTTACTATATCATTTGCTACAGCAAACGCATCGTCTATTGTAGTGAAAAACCTGTCATTTCCTATTGAGTCATTTATACCGATTTTTTCAATTACTTTTTTAGGCTGTGGTTGAAGTTCTGCAAACAATATCATTATGTGATGTTTTCTTGTATAGTCAAGAATTTGTTGTAATGAATCAATTAATGTTCCGTCTATCAAAGGTACATTTTGCATTCTTAAAATTAATATGTCTGATTTTACATTCATTGTTTTCATTGTATCTACAAATTTTGTAGACGCACCAAAAAACATTGGCCCTGCTATCTCATATACAAGAATTTCTTTATTTATGTATTTATATGTATCACTTTCATTTACTTTTGATACAGTATTGATTTTCAATGTGTTTGCCATTTTTCTTATGAACAAGAACATTGCAAGTACCATTCCTATTTCTATCGCAACAACAAGGTCAAATACAACAGTTAATACAAATGTTAAAATTAATGTTGAAAAATCGCTTTTTGTTGTTTTTGCAATCTGAGGAAATGCACCAAAGTCAAACATATTAAATGAAACAACTATGAGTATCGCTGCAAGTGTTGTCATAGGGATAAGCTGTGCAAGTGGCATTGCAACTAACATTATTACAAGTAAAACTAATGCGTGTACCATTCCAGCTATAGGTGTTCTACCACCATTTTTTATATTTGCTGCTGTTCTTGCTATTGCTCCTGTTGCCGGAAGTCCTCCGAAAATCGCACTTGCTATATTTGCAACACCCTGTGCTATAAGCTCTGTGTTTGAATCGTGTTTATCCCCTGTCATTCCGTCTGCAACAACGGCTGATAAAAGTGACTCTATACCAGCAAGAACGGCTATTGTAAATGCTGATGGCATAAGTGTCATTATCATATCAAATGTTGGCATTTGGAAATCATCACCAAAGAAAATCGGTGCCGGAAATTCTGAACTTAATTGTCCGAATTTTTTTCCTATTGTCATTACGTCAAGGTCACCAAAATAAACAATCAATGTAGTTACTACTAATGCAACAAGGGGGCCAGGTATTCTTTTACTTATTTTATTCCAACATACTATTATTGCTATTGCAAGTAAACCTATTAAGAGTGATGTATAGTTGATTGTGCTTATGTTTTCAATGTATGAGCCGATTTTTGGAATAAATTCTGATGGAACAGAATCAATATCAAGTTCAAGAAAATCTTTTAACTGTGTTGCAAAAAGTGTAACAGCTATACCAGATGTGAAGCCGACTGTTATAGGGTATGGTATAAACTTAATAACATCACCGAATTTTAATATTCCGAAAATGATTAATATTATACCTGCCATTATTGTGGCAATTACAAGCCCCATAAAGCCATATTGGGCAATTATTCCACATATAATTACAACAAATGCTGCTGTTGGTCCACCTATCTGAACACGGCTTCCACCTAAAAAGGAAATTAAAAAACCGGCAAGTATTGCCGTTACTAAACCTTGTTCAGGTGATACACCGGAAGAAATGGCAAGTGCTATTGAAAGGGGAAGTGCAACGATTGCAACAATAATACCGGCTATGATATTATTAAGCAATGATTTTCCTTTCAACTCCTCCGGAGAATTTTTTAAGATTGAAAATAGCTTTGGTTTAAACAATTTTTTGTACCTCTCTTAATTTTATTTATGATTAAAACAAAATTAAGGCTTTGGTGATGTTTTAAACGCTATCACCTTATTAGCGATTTTACTCTGTCAAAGCTATACTAGAAGGAATACATTTTCACAAAATAAAAACACTTACACAAGTGATAGATTTTAGTAATACTCAAAGTCTTAAAAAAGTTTTACCATTTTTCGACAAAAGCCCACTCAAATATATTATACAAAATATAGGATTTAGTCAATAGTACTTTTAGTATAAAATTTTAGCGTAATAAAGTTTTTTTTGTGAAAATAGTACAAAATTCAAAATTGTTTGCATTTGTAGGCTTTTTAGTGTATTATATAGTAATATAATTAATGTTGGGCAAAAAATTGATTAACTAAATTTTAGGAAGTGTGTTTATGACTTACGAAAAAGCTATGGATTTTATTCATAACTCTGAAAAATTGGGTAGTGTACTTGGACTTGACAATATGTATAATCTTATGGCTCAATTGGGAAATATCCAAAATGAACTTAAAATTATTCATATAGCTGGAACTAACGGTAAAGGCTCTGTTGGTGCTTTTACTTCGGGTATTTTGAAAAATGCCGGTTTTAAAGTTGGAAGATATGTTTCTCCAACTATTACCGAATATCTTGAAAGATTTCAAATTAATGATATGATAATCGAAAAAGAAAAGTTTTGTTCGTTATGTGAAAAAGTTCAAAATGCAATAGAAAAAATGATTGTTGACGGAAAAAGTCACCCAACTGCTTTTGAAATAGAAACGGCTATTGCATTTCTATATTTCTATGAAGAAAAATGTGACTTCGTATTGCTTGAAACGGGTTTAGGTGGCAGACTTGACGCAACTAACATTATTGAAAAAAATATTTGTTCTGTTATTACATCTATTAGTTATGACCATACACAATTTTTGGGAGATACGCTCTCTGATATTGCTTATGAAAAGTGTGGCATTATAAAAGAAAATTGTCCTGTTGTTTCTATAGAACAAGATGACGAGGCAATGTCTGTTATTGAAAAGGTTTCTAAAGAAAAAAAATCTGACTTAACAATTGTAAAAAAATCTGATATTGCTTACACGGAATTTGAAAATGATTATCAAATTTTTGATTACCAAGATTTAAAAGATATTAAGATTAAATTGCTTGGCAAATTTCAAACGGAAAATGCTTCTATCGCTATTTCTATCGCTAAACTTCTTATATCAAAGGGATTTTCTATATCAACAGAAAATATATACAATGGACTTTTTGAAACTGTTTGGCAAGGCAGATTTCAAGTAATTATGAAAAAGCCTTTATTTATTGTTGACGGTGCTCACAATGAAGATGCTGCCAAAAGACTTAGAGAAACAATTAAGTTATATTTCCAAAATAGAAAAATAACTTATATTGTTGGGATTTTCAAAGACAAAAATTACAAAAGAATAATTGAACTTACTGCTGATTTGGCAGATAAAATATATACTATTCAACTTGACAATCCTAGAAGATTGGACATTGATACACTTACAAATGAATTTCTTGTTTATAACCAAAATACCGAAAAAACAAACAATGTTGAAGACGCTATAGACAAAAGTCTTTCTAATTCAAAAGATGAAGATGTTATTATTGCTTTTGGTTCTTTATCTTATTTAGGTGATGTTATCAAGATTATTAGAAAAAAAGGAGAGTTACAATAATGGATTTGAAAAAAATTGAGGAAGGCGTTAAATTAATTCTTGAAGGGGTGGGCGAGGACATCTTAAGAGAGGGACTTATCGAAACACCTAAAAGAGTCGCTAAAATGTATGAAGAAGTTTTTGCCGGACTTACTCAAAATGCTGATGAACACCTTGCAAAAACTTTTACGGTTGACAACAACGAAATGGTTATTGAAAAAGATATTACTTTATACTCTATGTGCGAACATCATCTTATGCCTTTCTATGGAAAAGCTCACATAGCTTATATACCTAATGGAAAGGTTGTAGGACTTAGCAAACTTGCAAGAACTGTTGATGTTTTTGCTAAAAGGCCTCAAATTCAAGAAAAATTGACTCATCAGATTGCCGACGCTATTATGGAAAATTTACAGCCTAAAGGGGTCATTGTTGCTATTGAGGCAGAACATTTATGTATGACTATGAGAGGGGTTAAAAAGCCTAATACTAAAACTTTTACATTTGTTTGTAGAGGCGAATTTGAAAAAAATCAAGATTTGAAAAATACTTTTTTGAGTATAATCAGATAACTATGAGGGGTATATGGAAAAATTTAATAAAATTCTAAAAAATCAAAAATTTTTAGATAACTTGGAGTACATCAGAAAAGTCGAAAAGACAAGAGTTTATTGTGGTCACGACATAAATCATCTATTTGACACTGCAAGAATTTGTTATATCATTAACCTTGAGGAAGATTTGGGTTTTGATAAGGAAATTATTTATTCTATGGCAATTTTGCACGATATTGGAAGAAGTGAACAATATAAAAACAATACACCTCACGATATTGCTGGAGTTAATATTGCAACAGATATTTTACTTGAGTGTGGATTTAATAATCAAGAAATAGATACTATAACAACTGCTATTTCAGGCCACAGACAAAATCAAAATACTAAATCACTTCAAAATCTCTTGTACAGAGCTGACAAACTTTCTAGGTTATGTTTTAGCTGTGGTGTTGAAAAAAGTTGTTACTGGGATAAAGACAAAAAGAATTTTGACATAAATTATTAAGACATAAATTATTAAAATCAAAGGAGAAAAGATTATGAGAATTGGAAACAAAGAATTTGATACAGAAAACAGAACCTATATAATGGGAATTTTAAATGTTACTCCTGACTCATTTTCTGACGGTGGAAAATTTAATACTATCGAAAGTGCCTTGAAACAAACAGAAAAAATGATTGATGAGGGGGCAGATATAATTGATGTCGGTGGTGAGTCCACAAGACCTGGTCATACTGTTATTACTGACGAAGAAGAAATTTCTAGAGTTGTTCCCGTAATTAAAGCTATAAAAGAAAAATTTGACGTACCTGTTTCTATTGATACATATAAAAGCAATGTCGCAAAAGCTGCTCTTGAAGCCGGTGCTGACCTTGTAAATGATATTTGGGGGTTTAAGTTTGACCCTAATATCGCAAAAGTTACAAAAGAATTTAATGCTACTTGTTGCCTTATGCACAACAGAAACAATACTGACTACACAAACTATATGGAAGATGTTTTAGATGACCTTAGAGAATCTGTAAAAATCGCTTTAGATGCCGGAATTGAAAAAGATAAAATTATCGTTGACCCTGGTGTTGGTTTTGGAAAAACTTATGAAAACAATCTCGAAATTATAAACAAGGTTGAACGTCTTAAAGAACTTGGTTTCCCTGTTTTACTCGCAACATCAAGAAAATCTGTTATCGGTTTAACCCTTGATTTACCTGTTGACCAGAGGGTTGAGGGAACTCTCGCTACTACGGTTTTTGGTGTTTTAAAAGGTTGCTCATTCGTTAGAGTTCACGATATAAAAGAAAACAAAAGAATAATTACAATGACTGAAAAATTACTTGGGAGGTTTTAATTTTGGATTGCATAAAAATTGAAAATCTTGAGGTCTTTGCAAATCACGGCGTATTTAAAGAAGAAAATGTTTTAGGTCAAAAATTCCTTATATCGTTATGTCTATATACAGATACAAGAAAAGCCGGAAAAACCGACGAATTAGAGTATTCTACCAGCTATGCTGATGTTGCAACTTTTGTAAAAAAAATTGTGGAAGAAAATACTTTTAAACTTATAGAAAAAGTTGCAGAAGAAATTGCAGAAAAAATACTTTTGAATTATAGACTTATAGAAAAAGTTGCTGTTGAAGTAAAAAAACCTTGGGCACCTGTTATGTTACACACAGATTGTTTATCTGTTTCTATCGAAAGAGGTTGGAAAACAGTTTATCTCTCTATTGGTTCAAACATTGGTGACAAAAGTAAATACCTTGATTTTGCTGTTTCTGAATTTCAAAAGTCGGATTTTTGTGATGTTGTAAAGGTTTCTGACTATATTGTTACTGCTCCTGTCGGTGGAGTTGAACAAGATGACTTTTTAAATGCCGGAATTAAACTTAAAACTTTATTATCTCCTTACGAATTACTTGAATTTATAAATAAAATTGAAGCTATGGCAGGCAGAGAAAGAGTTATACATTGGGGTCCAAGAACTCTTGATATAGATATTATCTTTTACGAAGATTTAATTATCAATGATGAAAAACTTAAAATTCCACATATAGAAATGGAAAACAGAGAGTTTGTCCTTGAACCTCTTTGCCAAATAGACCCATTCTTTAAACACCCAGCTTATAATATTACGATTAAAGAACTTTTAAGAAACATACAAGAAAAAATTTATAACATAAAAAATAAGTAATTTGTTAATTTTATATAGGCTGTTGCTTTGCAACAGCCTAGTTGTGATTTTTATTTATGAATTTAATCCAAGAAATTGATGGAATATTTATTAAAATTTTAGTTAAAATTCAAATTCTTAAAATTTTTTTCTTTGAAAAATGGCTTAATAATGGGTTTTTTGTAGAAAAGATAAAAAAAGTTAAAAATTATGCTTGCATTATGCTTTGATTTGTGGTATATTCCTTGTATGGAATACAAATGTTTGCGACAGGAGTACAAAAATGAAAGAAAGCTCGGAATTATTTATTGTTGAAAAAGGGGTTCTTCCTGAGATTTTTATTAAAGTTATTGAAGCTAAAAAACTTATGGAAAATCATAAGGTTAAAACAGTTCAAGAAGCTGTTAATATTGTTGGACTCAGTAGAAGTGCTTTTTACAAGTACAAGGATTCAATATCCGAACTTAACAACAATTCTAGGGGGAGGACTTTAATCATAGGAATAAACCTCGAAAATATTCCCGGTCTTCTTTCTAACGTACTAAACGTTATTGCTACAGAGGGGGCTAACATTCTGACTATTAATCAGACTATCCCTATAAACAACATCGCAAATGTTACCATTACTGTTGAAACAGGCAGGACTAACAATGAAATAGTTGAGTTTGTTCAAAAATTAGAAAAAATATCGGGTGTTCAAACACTTAGAATTATTGCCAGGGAGTGATATTTATGACTGAAATAGCAGTCTTAGGTTACGGTACAGTTGGTTCAGGAGTTTATGAGGTTTTAAACACTAACCAAGACAGCATTGACAAAAATGCTAATGAAGAAATTAGAATAAAATATGTTCTTGATTTAAGAGATTTCCCAGGGGACCCTGTTCAAGAATATATCGTTCACGATTTTAATGTTATATTAAATGATGATGATGTTAAAGTTATCGCTGAGGTTATGGGTGGTGTTGAACCAGCTTATACTTTTGTTAAAAGTGCACTTTTAAAAGGTAAAAGCGTTGTTACTTCTAACAAAGAACTCGTTGCTAAACACGGTGCTGAACTTTTACAAATTGCAAAAGAAAAAAATATTAATTTCTTATTTGAAGCAAGTGTCGGTGGTGGTATCCCTATTATCAGACCTTTAAATCAGTCTTTGACTGCTGATGAAATTTATGAAATTACAGGTATCTTAAATGGTACTACTAACTATATGCTCACTAAAATGACTAAAGATGGTCTTGATTATGATGATATTTTAAAAGACGCTCAGGCAAAAGGTTATGCCGAAAGAAACCCTGCTGCTGACGTAGAGGGATTTGATACTTGCCGTAAAATTGCTATTCTTGTTTCTCTCGCTATTGGTAAACAAGTTGATTTTGAAAAAGTTTATACTGAAGGTATTACTAACATTAGTAAAACAGATATTGACTATGTTAAAAAACTTGGTAAGAGCATAAAACTTCTTGCAACTTCTAAAGTTACTGATAAGGGAGTTTGGGCTAGGGTTTCCCCTGTTATTATCGGTGAAGAAAATCCTTTATCTATGGTTAATGATGTATTTAATGCTATCCTTGTTAAAGGTAACGTTATTGGTGACGTTATGTTCTATGGCAAGGGTGCCGGTAAACTTCCTACTGCCAGTGCTGTTGTTGCTGACATCGTTGATGCAGTTAAACATCTTGGAAGAAACATTATGACTTCTTGGTCAACTGAAAAACTTGATATTTTAGATATTGATGATGTTGATACAAGCAAATTTATCAGAGTTGAATATAATAATAAAGAGGAAGCTAAAAAGGCTGTTTCTCAAATATTTGGTGTTTCTGAATTTATTGAGGTTGAGTCTGCTCCTTCTGAATTTGCTTTCGTTTCTAATGTTGAAGCTGAGAAAGTTATAAATGAAAAAGTTAATGAATTATTAAACAAGGAATGTGTTGTAAATATTCCTAATACAATAAGAGTTGAAAAATAACAACTTCTAAGGAGGAAGTAATTGTGTTAATTGTAAAGAAATTCGGCGGTACTTCTGTTGCTAATGCAGAAAGAATCTTTAATGTTGCTAACCGTTTAGTTGAGTCTTACAAAGAAGGCAACAAAATCGTTGTTGTCCTCTCTGCTCAAGGAGATACAACTGATGACCTTATCGAAAAAGCAAAAGAAATTAATCCTAACGCATCTAAAAGAGAAATGGATATGCTCCTTTCAACAGGTGAACAGCAATCAGTTGCATTGATGGCTATGGCTATCCAAAAACTTGGTTATCCTGCAATCTCTTTGAATGCTTATCAATGCGATATTTATTCTACATCTACCTACAGTAATGCTCGTATTAAAAGTATCTCTACTGAAAGAATTAACGAAGAACTTGAAAAAAACAATATCGTTATCGTTACAGGTTTCCAAGGTATGAACAGAGGCGGAGATATTACTACTCTTGGTAGAGGTGGTTCTGATACTTCTGCTGTTGCTTTGGCTGCTACTTTACACGCAGACTTATGCGAAATTTATACAGATGTTGACGGTGTTTATACTGCTGACCCTCGTGTTGTTAAGAAAGCTAGAAAACTTTCTGAAATTAGCTATGATGAAATGCTTGAACTTGCTTCATTGGGTGCTAAAGTTCTTCATAACCGTTCTGTTGAACTTGCTAAAAAATATAACGTTAATTTAGTTGTACGTTCAAGTCTTACTAGAGAAGAAGGTACTATTGTTAAGGAGGAATCTACTGTGGAAAAAATGTTAGTTAATGGTGTTGCCGTTGATAAGGATATTGCTAGGGTTGCTTTAGTTGGGCTTAAAGACCAACCTGGTATCGCTTTTAGTGTGTTCTCTTTACTTGCTAAAAATAAAATTAGTGTTGACATCATTTTACAATCTATTGGTCGTGATGAAACTAAAGATATTTCATTCACTGTTGCTACTACTGATTTAGATGAAACTATCAAAGTTATCGAAGAAAACAAAAATAGATTCAAATACGAAAAACTTCTTCACGATGAGGGTGTTGCTAAAGTTTCTATCGTTGGTGCTGGTATGGCTACAAATGCCGGTGTTGCATCTACTATGTTTGAGGCTTTATTTGATGAAAATATCAACATCAGAATGATTTCTACTTCTGAAATTAAAATTTCTGTTCTTGTTGATGAAAAAGATGCTAATAGAGCTGCTAATGCTATTCACGACAAATTTAGACTTGACCAGGCTAAATAATTAACAGATTATAAAATTTTATCTATATTTTTCATATAGCCTACCGATTTCGGTGGGCTATATCCTAGTGTAAACTTTTACCAATATGGGGGTTTGAGATTTGACATATTACTTTGTAATAATTTTACTCGCTGTTGTCGTAAAGGGTTACTTATCTGCTATGGAAGTTGCTCTTAAAACAGTTCAACGTAAATTGATTTTTTCTGATGATGAGTCGGAAAAAAATGAATATGACAGTGATAGTCTTGATAAATATATAGTGACGATTAATGTTTTGAAATCTATCGTTATGATTTGTTTCGGTGGGTTTGTTTTTTATTTTATAAAAGATGTTGCCGAAAGATTTTTTACAGAAGATATTAACACTGTGGGATTTTATCTTACAGAGTGCATTACTTTTATTATTCTACTTTATTTTGTTGCTATATTGGGTGGTTTTATACCTAAAAAAATAGCTCTTAAATCATCTAAGCAATTTACAAAATTTGGGCTTTTCCCTATAAAAATTATATATGGTATTTTATTTTTCTTTTTTATTCCTTTTGTTAAAATATCAGCATATTTTAATAGAGTTATTGGAATAACAAAAAATATTCGTGATGATGACATCACCCAAGAAGAAATTATGATGATGATTGATGCGGGTGGGGAAAAAGGTGCTA
>CABVAP010000068.1 GCA_902496345.1 uncultured Eubacteriales bacterium | reverse complement strand
TGTCTGCTGTCTTACATCTTCAATCATCTCAATATAAATCAATAATTCTTCCATAAAAACACACCCTTTTTATTTTAGTTTATCATAAAAAAGATGTAATTTCTATTTTTTGTTTACAATTTGTTAACTCGTGCGTTTGTCCTGATTTTGTTAGCTTTACCCAATATATACACATTGCACAAAAAAAGGCTTGTCCGTAAATCGGACAAGCCTAAAAACTCAAGAGAATTTATATTATTTCTGAACTAAATGAATAGCGAATCCACCAAAATCTTCATTTAAGTAGATAGCTTTGATGTTACCTTTTTCGTCTTTAGCAACACCTTTTTCCATATTGAAAGAACCACCCATAGCTTCAATGTAAGCCATAGCTCTAGCCATATAGTTAGTTTTGATAGCGATATGACCATTTTTGCCAAGGAAGTTTTGTTTTCTTACTTCTACACCAGAAGATGCGAAAATAGCACTGTTGCCATCTTTGATTGGGAAGTTGAATAATTTATTGAAGATGTTAGCAACTTTTTTAGCTTCTTCTTCGTTTTCAGTGTTGATACCAACGTGAGCAACTTCGAAACCAAGCATTTTAGAAACAGCTTCTTTACAAAGAGCAGTGATTTTATCAAATTCACCAGCTTTGATAAGGTCATCTTTAACCATCCAGCTACCACCACAGCAGATAATTTTATCAAAAGATAAGTAGTTGTTAAGGTTATCTGCATTAATACCACCAGTAGGCATAAATTTCATTTTAGTATAAGGAGCAGCCATTGATTTAATCATTTTAATTCCGCCAGCAGCTTCAGCAGGGAAGAATTTAACAACGTCAAGACCAAGTTCAATAGCAACTTCAACATCACTAGGGTTAGAAGTACCAGGAGTAATAAGGTATCCTTTGTCAATACAATGTTTAACAACTTTAGGATTAAGACCAGGGCTAACAAGGAATTTAGAACCAGCAGCGATAGCTCTGTCAGCCTGTTCAGTAGTTAAGATAGTACCAGCACCAACAATCATTTCAGGAACTTCCGCAGCCATTCTTCTGATAGCTTCTTCAGCCTGTTCAGTTCTGAAAGTTACTTCAGCACAAGGGATACCACCAGCAACTAAAGCTTTTGCCAAAGGTACAGCTTTTTCAACATCATCGATTTTAATTACAGGAACAATACCAATAGCACTAAGTTTTTTAAGAACATCGTTCATTTTTTAATACACCTCATTTTTTTAATTTGTAATATCTAAGCTATTACCGTAGGAGCAATAAACTCCTTTAATTCATTTTATCACTTAAAAAGTTACAAGTCAATACAATTTAGTCCAAATTATGTTTTCTTTTAAAAATAAGGCCAAACTAAAAATATCAAATTATTTATTAATAAATTTTTCAACTATATATCTTGGTCTACCTTTGCTTTCAAGATATATCTTTCCAACGTACTCACCAATAAGACCTATACCTATCAATTGAATACCACCTAATGCCCATATCGAAACAGCAAGACTTGCCCAACCTTCAACGGTATCACCCATAAAGTACCTTGCAATATTATAAATAACCATAATGATACTGATAAAGAAAATTAACATACCCAAATTCGTTATTAACTTAATAGGTTTAGTAGAAAGCGAAGTAATACCCTCGAAAGCAAAAGAAAGCATTTTCTTTAAAGGATATTTACTTTCACCAGCAAATCTTTCAGCTCTTTCGTATGTAACTATATCACTTTTATATCCAACCATAGGGACAATTCCCCTAAGAAAAAGATTTACTTCCTTAAATTCAGAGAAACCCTCTAAAGCTCGTCTACTCATAAGTCTAAAATCAGCGTGATTAAATACAACATCAGCTCCCATAAGTTTCATAAACTTATAAAACCCCTCAGCTGTAAATCTTTTAAAGAAAGTATCCGTTGTTCTTGCACTTCTAACACCATAAACAACATCAGCACCGTCTAAATATTTATCAATCATATTATCAATAGCATTTATGTCATCTTGCAAATCTGCGTCCATAGAAATAACTGCGTCAGCTAATTCTCTAACAGTCATAAGCCCACAAAGTAAAGCATTTTGATGACCTCTGTTTCTAGAAAGTTTAATACCCGAGAACATTTCATTTTTTTCGTGCAACTCTTCGATTATATCCCAAGTTTTGTCTTTAGAGCCGTCATCAATAAAAACTACTCTACTTTCGTCTGATATTTTTCCTTTTTTTCTTAAATCTTTATATTTTTCTTCAAGACGCTTTGCCGTTTCGTGCAAAACTTCTTCCTCGTTATAACAAGGTATTGCCATATAGAGAATCATAATAAATTCCTCCTAACTAAGATAATTTTACAATAACGACACCATCTCTTACATCAACAGACCCTTCTTGAGGCCATACCGGCATATTTTCAGATAATTCTTTAGCTTTAATAGCTTGTTCATTTGTAGGAAGTAAATAATTATATCCTATACTCTTAGCAAGACAATAAACTCTGCTAGTTACTCCTAAAATTTCTTCTGGATACCAATCAAATTCTGACGCACCTAAAACCTCACCCTTGACACAACTATTAGGTATTCTTGCATCTACTTTTCCCACATACATAACAGGCATAGACGGATTGTTTTGACCAACTTTCTTATCTATGTCATAAGATATTTTATTAATTAATTGAACATCTTCTTGATAAACTATATAGCCTGTATAAAAAAGTTGAACACATTTTTGAATATTTCTATATGCAACAAAAAATGATAAAATTAATAAAGAATATAAAAGTATCTTTTTATTTACAGAAGATATTATATAGAATAAGCTAAATCCAAGCCAAAAAGGCATAGTCAACTGTATTCTTGGTACAATATAACTACCTAGTGCTATAGGCATAATAAACGGGGAAATGATGAATGCCAGTGTTGCAAAAATAATTAATATAAATTCAAGACAACTACATTTGTTTTGAATAAGCTTTATAATATTTATAGCTAAAATTGCTATTGATATTGGATAAAACAGAATATTTGAAAAAATATTTTTTTCAAAAGTCATATATTTGATATAATAAATAATATCTATTATACATTTTTTAAAACTCCAAATTCCCCATTTAAATTGACTATCAATATAGTCATTTCCGTTTCCAACAAAAATTAAATATATAATACTAGCAAAACAATAATAAAGAATTAAAGAAATTATAAAACCCACCAAATACAAAGAAATAATTTTCATATAATTATATTTTTTTGATTGGTCTTTATTAAAAAACCATATAATAAAATATGCAAGCACTCCAGAAATAAAAAGTCCTACAATAGCCTGATAACTTCCAAATGCTAAACTTGCGAATATTATAGCAAAAATATAAAATTTTAAAAATTTATTGTTTAATATATATTGATTAAAACAATAAATAGACAAGCCACATAAAGTTATTGCTATTGAAACCTCTACACTTTGCATTAAAAAACAAAATTGTTCAGCTAGTGTTGGATAACTAATAAAAAGTATAGGTAAAATCCAAAAATACTTACTTGTATTTTTTTTAGTTCTATTTATAGCACTATTAAAAACAAAACTCCAAACAATTGCAAATATAGCAATTAGAAATATAGTAACAAATGCTGTTACATAGGGATTAAATCTTTCATAATCCAGAATATATTTTAATATTACATTTGTAGTTCTTTTTATGACAATATGAAAATTAATATAGCTATGGTCGTTCAATAAAAAGTCATTATCAATAGAAACTCTATAATATAAAAGTTGGCAACCATAAGTAAGAAAAGATACTAATAAAACAAGAACGGAAAATATTTTTCTTTGTTTTATGAAATGAATGATATTTTTAAAAATATCTATCAAAGAATTAGAGTTTTGTTCTAGCTCATAACAAGTATTTTTTCTGTCATTAGTATTTAAGCTATCCGACATTTTTAAATCCTCCTGTAAATATAATTTCGATTATTCTTCTACTTCATTTTTGTTTTTCGATAAAACCCTCTACAAACCTTGAATAATCTAGGATATTTCTGCAACTTAATCCACAATTTAAGTTTAATTTTCCATTTCAAAAGAGGTTTATCAAGTATAGCCAAAGCAATTGTTTTAGAGAAGATACCTTTTCCACGTAAAGCATTATCAATTACCTCTGTTTGTAAAGGAGCATTAAAAGAGCTTTCATTAACTGGCAAAGAAATTATCTGATGTTTTATAAATTCATAAATATTAATTTTATCCCTAGCACCATAAACCATATCTTCAAAATAAGAAGCAGCAAAAGGACGTCTGTCAACATCACGAGCAAACCTCAAATATCCCTCAAAAGCAAGTGATAATTCATAAGGTCTAAATTTTATATATTCTTTATATTCACCAAAAATATTAACAAAATCATCTACAAGGTCTTCTGCACCTTTTTGCATAAGTCCAACGGTAAACAAATCTTGATAAGTCTTTTCTTCATCTTCAAAGATAGGATTAGATTTTTCATCAAAACCAATACAAGAAGCATTAGGGTCAGATAAAATATGTTCCCTTATCAAACCAGTCATATATGGGCTAAAATCATAAAAATTAAATATGTTAAATTGCTCTTTTCTACTAAGCATATCTGCCCTTGATGGTTCGTTATGAACAAAAAGGACATCAACTCCATAACCTGCAAGATTAGATATAGCAGCTTGTATTCTGCCACTATAACCTAAATCAAAACAAATCTCATTTTTGCCAAGTTTAGAATAATAACCTTTAGCTCTTTCAAATGTCTTTTTATATTTTTCGTCATCATAAATATTATCAATAAAATACTTAATAAAGAAGTTAAATTCGTCCTTGTTATAAAATGCCTTGTCAATAAGTATTCCGTCATTTTTAAGTGTTTCTACACTAATTTCTGAACTACAGAAAGCAAGCAACTTGAGCAACGTCCTAGGTGTATGATTTCTATATTCAACAGGTAAATCATAAAAATCAAGTTTAGATTTAATCATACCAGAAAGCAAAGCTTTTCTTGATGTATAGATATAATCTGATTTAGGTGCATTTCCAAAGAATTTTGCCATTTTATCATAGATTTTTTTAGGTAAATAACCATCTCTTGATAAGTAATCAACTTTTTCATAACCATTTTTACTCGTTATGTCATAAATCCAAGAACTAAGCCCGATAAGGTGCATACCTAAAGCATAGTAACCAATAAAATAATTATCTGCATTAAAGTCACTTTCAGGATTAAAGCTTCTATAAGGGTTATCAAAATATTTGTTAGCAACTAAAGCAACTAAAGTTCTTGTTCCAAAAGAATCAAGTGTTTTGTTACCATTGTGCATAGAAGACATAACTTTATTAGCTATCGTTGCACAGTTATTGGTAGATATATCAGCAATTTTATTTTCAAAAACCTCTATAGTTTTAGGTAAAAATATAGGAGTTATCCCACAACTTTTAGCGTTATTTATATCATTCTGCCAAGTATCTCCGATATGGATAATGTTGCTACCTTTAGTATTGAGTTCTCTCAAAACAGCCCTAAATAATTCGCCACTACTTTTTGTAAGTCGCTCTTCAGAGGAAAGGAAAAGTCTTTCGTAACCTTTGTAGTCATTTTTTTCAAGTATAGCCTCAATAGTTTTTCTATCAAGGTACATATCTGATGTAAATATAACTTTTTTACCAGCTACCATAGCAACGTCATATAATTCTTTTGTTGCTTTTCTTTGCATACAAAGAGATATTTCAAGTTCTTCTTCCTTTTCTTTTAACTTGTCTGTAATGGATTTGTCAATTCCATATAAATCAGACATACAATCATAAATTTCGTCAATTGTAACGTCTTGATAAGATGGACATTTTATCCCCATTCTTTTTCTTGTTTCTGCCTCTGCGTCAACTCTTATTTTAGAGAATGTAAGATTTGTTTTAAATAACTTTTCAAAATCTTTATCCATAAGTAAAAAGACGTCAGTTGGTTTATATACAGGTCTAAGTACAACCGTATCAAAAATATCAAAGCTAATGTACTCGCAATCAGAGGTCAAAATTTGCTCTTTTATATATTCAAGAGAGCCATTCCAAGGTGTGTCGATGGAAGCAAAGAAATGATTATCCGGCTGTGTATATTCAAAATAGTTAGGCAAAAAGTTATCCATAATCTCTTTAGCAACTTTTTTGTCACTACCAGTAAATTGAGTTTCTCCAAGCTCTCTCCACATTCTTGAATAATATTTCTTAAATTCAAGAAAACCATTCTTCACAAAATCATCAGCATTAACTTTATTGAAATAATTTTCAACAAAGTTAAATACTCTTTTTATATCTTCCATATTTTTCGTAAATCTTTTCAAAGTAATTTGAGAAGAATTTGTTGATGCCTGCTCATTTTCGCAATAAAAATAAGCGTCATTATCGACTTTAGAAACAATCTCAGCATTATAAAATAAAAGAGAAGAGAAAGCGATGTCCTCTGTCATTATAAGATGTTGTGTTATTGTATTATAGTAAGGAAAACATTTATCCCATAAATCTTTTTTATACAACTTATTCCAAACGGTATGCCAAGAATAACAAAGACCCTTTTGACCGAAAAATCTTTCTTTTATTTCATTGCCTTTCAATGTATCAAATAAGAAGCAATCATCGTGTAAAATTTTAATATAATCATATCCGTCAGGGTTTTCAAAAATAGTTTTAGATATGACAATATCAGAGTTATTTTTAACTGCACTTTTAAGCAAAGAATGATAAAAGTCTAAAGAAACATAGTCATCGCTGTCAATAAAAGCAATATAGTCACCTGTTGCCTTTTCAGCACCGGTTAATCTCGCCCTAAATAACCCTTTGTTTTTTTCGTGTTTTAAATAAACAATTCTGTCATCAACTTTAGAAAATTCAGCAACAATTTCGTCAGCATTTCCAGGGGAACAATCGTTGACGATAATTATTTCAAGATTTCTATAGCTTTGCTTAATAAGGCTTTTTATACATCTTTTCAAATATTTTTCTGTATTATATACAGGCATTACAATAGATATTTTTTTAGTTAATCCCATTACTATATTACTCCTAATATCATTCATTTTCTTTTTTTCATATAAGCTAAAATTTTAACAACTAAAACATTAAAGCAAAAAAATCGTTTAAATAAAAAGTACGAGTTTGTAATACTTCCCTCTTCCCAAAAAACTTTAACTTTTTTATTAGATTGCCCTGTCAGTTTAAGAAAAACAGCTACAGGAAATAAAAGAGTGCTTGCTTGTTTAAAACTTATTTTTTTGGCAATAGATATTAAGTCATCATCAGAAAGAGAATCCGAAAAAGATATGTCTTTCAGAAAATCCACATAACACTTTTTAGGCCTGTGCATCAACCTTTTCAAGTTTTTATAAATATCTTTAGTGCTAATAATTTTGATATTATCTATAGCACCTTTTTGAACTTCATCTTTTCCAGCACAATATTTATAATCGGCCAAAATCGGCACAACAGAGTTATCGTCATTTTTTTTGTAACCTATAGTCATACCGTGGTTTGCAGAACATAAAATTTCAAACATATTATTGTTAAAATACGCTTTCTTTAACACATCGCCGTCACCTGAAAAATAATAAGTATTATATTGACTTTCAGATGTATTTTCCCTTTTTTGGTACATTCCAAAATAATAGCCAACAATTTGACCACTAAACCCAAAGCTTTTAAGTAATAACAATAAACTTTCTTGAATACTACCAACCCAACCAGAGTCAACTATAGCTAGCTTATCTTGCGAAACCATATCAACATAGTTCAAATATTGTCTTATTTCTTCATAAGCTTTTTTAGATTTTTCTTCAAGTAGTTTTTTAAATATTTTACTGCTTGCAAGCAGTTTTTTATACGTATCCATTTGGTTTTCAGTAAGATTTTTATTTAAAGAAGTTTGACTAGAGTTTATATCTTCCATAACTGAGCAAATCTCTTCCCCTGTAAATTTAACCCTTGAAAAAAAGCGTTGTAAAGTATTATTAGACTCTTTTGAAAAAATACTTTCGATAGATGTTGCAATATCTGTTACATAGTATTGAGGTAACCTCAAAGAAAGCCTTGAAACATATAAATATTCTAGCTCAAGAGCAGAATATTTGCTACATTGTTTTTGTAATTTTAAGGCACAGTTATACATAAGCCAACCATCTCTAGCCATAAAATAAACTTTTTTAACATCTTTTTCTATGCAATTATCTAAAACATAGTTTACATACGAAAAAATCATAGGCCCAATAAATTCCGACCCAATCTTGTAACCAATATTACAAACATTATCCATATAGTTCAAATCCTTTATTTTTTAAAAAACTTTTTAATTTTATATGACAAACATCTTGAAAGTTCGTGTTCAAGCTCATTTATACGACTGTCTTTTCCTGTTACCATTTCTTTGTAATTATTAATTGTATCTTCGTAACCTTCAAAAGTCTTTTGTGCTTGTACTTTTGCATCTTCAAGTTCTTGAATATAATGGTCTTTTCCCTGCACCGTTTCTTCATATTTTGCACAAGTTTCATCGTACATTTTAGAAATTTCTTCAGCTCTTGCCTGTAATTGCTGTTTTATATCTTCAAGCTCTTTGATATAACGGTCTTTCCCTTGTACCGTTTCTTCATATTTTGAATAAATTTTCTGTGCTTCAACTTTATCTTTTTCAAGCTCTGATATATAGCAATCTTTTTTCTTTACATCTTCGGCATAATTATTCAAGTGTGTATCTTTAATTTCAAGCTGTTTATATAAACTGTCAATATGTCTATTAAAATCAATTTTTTGAAAGTAATCTTTTCTAAGCTGGTCTTTGTATTCAACAGCAAGATTATTATTGATTCTTTGATATTTAAAAGGCTCAAAAGCATTTATAAAAGCGTTGTATTTATCTTCGGACAAGAAAAGTATTCCAAGACCAAAACTAAAATCAAATTCAAAAGTATATTTGTATTCTTGTTTTAGCTCTTGCCAGAAAATATGTGACCCCATAAGTTCATCAAAAACTTTGTCCGAACTTATATCGTGAAATAAAATAACACCATTTTCTTTTACTTTACTTTTCCAGTTATCAAAATCACGTTTCACATCATCATAATGATGTGAACCATCAATATGAATAACATCAAAAAAGCCATTTTCATAGTTTTGAACAGCCTCATCAAAAGTCATTCTAACCATATTAGCATTTTGAGAAGGGTATATTTCATCTAACGTTCTTTTAAAAATAGAAAAAACATCGTTGTCATATTTTTTAGTAAAATCATCGCCTTGCCACGTATCGACAAAATACATATCCATATTAAGGTTTAAGTCTTTATCTGCCTGGCAAAAAGTAAAAGCAGAGCAACCATAGTGACTACCAAGCTCAGCGATTTTTTTAAACTTAAAAAATGCGAGAAAATCGTACAAAAAATTTCTATGACCAGACCAAGGTGCATAGTTCAAAAGCTCATAATTAATTTTGTCACATTCAAATACAGGTTGATGATATTCCCACTGCATAATAAACCCTCCTTAATTAATTTTAGCTATTTTAAAATCTTCCATAGAATGGTTAAAGACACCAAAAATAGTTTTTCCGTGAGTTGTCACCGAAAGATGAATAGCGTTGTTTATCCAGCATTGTTCAACTTGATTTAAAACTTCCGTCCCCTCACCTATTCCAAGGGTAATAAAGTAATCGCCCTCTCTAATTTCCGGCCACGAAAAAGTAAAATCTATTTTGTTCACACCAGCTTTTATAGGATATTGCATAACTCTTGATGTAAGAGAAGTTTCACCAAAAACCTCGTTACCATATTTATCTCGAACTTGATAACCAACAATAACATCATCAATATCAATTTTGGAATTTATAATCATAGAAACATCAATAACATCATCTTTTTCGCAACTTTCAGCAAAAGCAATATCGTTAATACTGTAGTAATATTTTTCGATAACCAAATCCATTTTGCCACTACGTGTATCTTTTATTGGCTCTTTGTAATTTTCAAACTCAAATTCTGTGCTTTTTGTTTCGTTATTACTAAATTGGCTTGCGTCCTTTTCAGCACCCTGTTTGATTTTAAAATATTTAGTTATAGCGTCATTAGGTTCACCGTCAAAAACCTTGTCACCCTTATTCATAACGATAATACGCTTGCAGAATTTAGTCATTGCGTTCATATCGTGAGAAACAATTATAACGGTTGATTTACCAGCAAGCTCTTTAATTTTCTTATAGCATTTTTGTTGAAAAAATACGTCACCAACACTTAACGCCTCATCTATAATGAGTATGTCTGGCTCAACAGTTATAGAGATAGCAAAAGCAAGTCTTACGAACATACCAGAGGAATAAACTTTAACAGGTTGATTTATAAAATCACCTATATCAGCAAATTGTAATATATCGTCCAATTTTTCTTTCATTTCATCTTCAGTAAAACCCATAATCATACCATTAAGGAAAATATTTTCCATACCAGTATATTCAGGGTTAAACCCTGCCCCAAGTTCAAGTAAAGCAGAGATTTTACCATTTATCATAAGTTCGCCCTCTGTCTGGGTCAAAACTCCAGCTAATATTTTAAGTAAAGTTGATTTGCCAGAGCCATTAATGCCGATTATTCCGACACATTCGCCTTTTTTGATTTCAAAGCTAACCCCTTTAAGGGCATAGAAATCATCGTGATATTTTTTCCCAGTGATGGAAAAAGCCTCTTTCAGCTTTGCCTTTTTACTTTTATATAATGGATAAATTTTTTTAATATTTTTAGCTTCAACAACGTTCATTCTAACAAACCTCCTTACATTTCATCAGCAAAATGAGGTCTAAGCTTTTTAAACACAATAGCCCCTAACACAAAACAAATAATAGTAATAGACCAGAAGTAGAGATTCATATAAGGTCTTTCAAGTATACCGATATTGTATAAAAGACTGTCCCTATAACCATTTATAATATAGTAGACAGGGTTAATTTTCAATAAGGTTTGTAATTCTGGTTCAAGGTTTTCTGGGTTCCAAAAAATCGGAGTAATCCAGAAACCAATCTGTAAAATAACAGAAATTATCTGAGGCATATCCTTAAAAAAGACCGAAAGTGCAGAGGTCAACCAAGAAAGTCCAACTAAAAAAATAAATAAACAAGCTGTATAATAAATAATCTGAAAAGCGTAAACTGTCACAGGTTGTTCATATAGAGCAAAAATCAAAAATATAAAGCACATAAAGAACACGTGTACAAATAGATTTGAAATAATCTTCACGATAGGCAATATGCTAACACGGAATTTTATTTTTTTAACAAGATAGCTATATTCAAGTAAACTTGTAGAAGATGCCATTGTTGCATCAGAAAAAAACAGCCACGGAACGTAGGCTGGAACAAACCAAAGCATAAATTTAATATCACCGATAGGGGCATTTTTAAACCCTTGCTCAAAAACGAACCACATAACGAAAATACTAATAAGTGGTTGAATAAAAGCCCAAAAAACGCCAAAAAACGCACCAGCATATTTAGCCTTAAAATCATTAGTTGCAAATCTAAAAATTATTTTTCGCTCATTAAATATGCCTCTCAAAAAATCAAAAAAACCTCTAACCATACTTCCTCCTAGTAACATAAGCAAAACATTATACGTTAATATGATATACCAAAATGTCATATATGTCAATAAAAACATATTTTTTGAGCAGGACAAACTTGTTAAAGTGTCAATGATTGGTTACACTTTTTTTCTGTCAAGGGTAAGGTGGAGA
>CABVAP010000067.1 GCA_902496345.1 uncultured Eubacteriales bacterium | reverse complement strand
TTTGGCAAAAATAAAGCTTTGGTAAAAACTTTAGATTAGCCACCTTTAGTCGACAACAAGACAGGAAACGTAGTTTCCGACAGAGTTCTTTGTCCAACTTTCACGAAAGAAAGTTGGTGGGGTGGTGGGGCAAAGCCCCACGGTCTTAAAAAGGTTTTTAAAAGATTTCGACAACTTCTAATTTGCAGTAACTCACCTGTGACCTCTGTTGGCAATAAATCTCTGATACGTTCTTTTTATTTCCTTGCAGTTGTTTTTCCTTATGGAGATAGCATCACCGTTTTTCATAATAAAAATGTTTCCTTTCATATCGCTTATGTAGTCCATATTTACAATAAAACTTTTGTGCGTACGTAAAAATAAAGGATTGTTTTTTAACATCTTTTCAAACTCCGAAATTGTCACGTATGTTTTAACAATACTGTTAGATGATAAATGTATAGAAGAAATATTTCCTATTACTTCAATGTACATGATATTTGAAACATTGATTTTTGTCATAATTTTGTTGCTGTTTACAGTAATGTACTTCTTCACAATGTTTATTCCTTTGAAAACCTTGTCAAATGTTTTTTCTAGCCTTTCCATCTTTATAGGTTTCAAAATATAATCAACAGCATATAAAAGAAACGCATCATAAGCAAAGTATTTGTTGCTTGCAAAAAATATAATAGGAATTGTTGGGTCAATTTCCTTTACTTTTCTAGCTGCTTCAATGCAACGTTTTCCGTTGTTTGAAATGTCAAAAATAGCGAGTCTGTATTTTTTAGGTTCAAAATTTTTAAAAAAAACATTTTCCGAATCAAATTTTTCAAGAATAAGTTTAAACTCCTTAAATAAACAATATTCCTCGATAAATTCCGAAATATCTATGCAATCCTCTTTTGTAAAATAAAAATAAGCAATGTGCATATTTTAAACCTCCGTTGTACAAAATAAAAATGAAGTTATAAATATTTTAACATAAAATTTTTTATAATTCTACTATTTTTTCAACTTTTATCATTAAATAAACCTTTTTACATCTGTTTACTTGAAATGTATATAAAAAAACTATAGAATATGTGCAATGGGTCTGATAACCCAATCACAAATTGATTTATCAATTTGATTTTAGGTATTTTACTTATCTATTTTAAGGAGGAAATTTAAAATGAAAAAATTTTTAGGTCTTGCAATTTCTACATTAATGGTAGGTTCTATGTTAATCGGTTGTGGTAGCTCAGCTAACACTACTACTACTACAGAAGCTGCTGTTGAAGCTACTACAGAAGCTGCTGCTGCTGAAGATGTAACAGTTGCTGAAGACGTTGAAGCTGTTTCTGAAGACGTTGAAGTTGTTTCTGAAGACGCTGAAGCTGTTTCTGAAGTTGAATCAGTTGAAGTTGTAACAGTTGCTTAATTATTTGATTTTTAATTGAATTCCAAAAGAAAAAGAACAGATTTTATATCTGTTCTTTTTTTTATTAATTATGTGTAAATGTTAATAATAATTATGCCTCATATTTTTACCTTATTTAGCATTATATTGAATTTATATATAAATATACCTATTGGAAGTAAAACACCAAATTACCGCATTTATTTGTATTTTAAAGGTATTGTATAAATACTACACAATACAAAAAAGGATTGCCACATAAACAATCCTTTTTGTAAAATTATCTTTTTCATTTTTAGTTTAGCATAACCAAAATTCAATTTAATTATTTAAGCTTAGCATATTCCTCATCAGAAACAGGCTCACACCATTCATTACTTGTTTCTTCCCCCGGAACTTCAACAGCAATATGACTAAACCAACTATCAGCTTTAGCGCCGTGCCAATGTTTAACTTCTGGTGGAATAGTGATAACTGTACCAGGTTCAAGGCTTACAGGTTCTTTTCCCTCTTCCTGATACCAGCCACTTCCGGCAGTACAGATTAAAAGTTGACCACCACCACTTTTTGCGTGATGAATATGCCAATTATTTCTGCAAGATGGTTCAAAAGTAACATTTGCAAGAAAAACAGGACATTCTTTAGGGTTGGTAAGTGGATTTAAGAAAGAATTTCCTATAAAATATTGTGCGTATGCAGTGTTTGCATTACCCAAACCAAAAACATTTTCTTTATCAAATTGATTTTTATCAGTAGTCTTCATAAAAAACCTCTTTTCGTATTTGTAATGTACAATGATTGTTTTTTTCTTATAATTAAATTATAATATTACAATAAGTCAAAATCAATTTCCACTTTTAAAATTTGTGTGGCATTAACTAATAATTAGGAGCACTTTGTATATGGGAAAAAATCGACAAGCAAATAAAACAAAATCAGCTATAAAAAACGCATTTGAAACATTAATATGTAATTATGAGCCTAAAAAAATCAATGTAAAAAAACTCACAGAATTAGCTGGAATACATAGAAAAACGTTTTATTTACATTATAGTTGTATAGAGGAATTATATGAAGAAACAATAAGAGAATTGGTAGAAGAATATATTTCACTGGTAAAAAATTTAACCATACCATATAACTACTATGATTTGACAAAAGTATTCTTTGAATTTTGTTCAAAAACTGAATTTTACGAAAAAATTTTTTGTAATCCAAATTATAGTACCTTTGCAAATAAAGTTTTTACGGCAACATTAAAACACAACCGTTCTGTAAACAATGCCTTTTCAGCATACACACCAGAAGAGCAAGATATAATAAATACATTTTTAACTGGTTCATCGCTAGACACATTTAAAAAATGGATAGCTAGTGGAAAAAAATTGCCTATGGAAAGAGTAATAGAACTAACAGGGTTGTTATTAGAAAAAGGAGTACAGGGGCTATCAAAAAAATAGAGTCTATCAAATGATAGTCTCTATTCATATTATCGAAAAAGTTAATTTTTATTGTTATTGTCGATTTCAAAAAGCGTCGCAGACTTTTTATCCGCAAGCGGAAATCGCATTTTCGCTGAGGAAAACAGCTGTTTACTCATCTAGTTTAATTTGCAAAAAATCGTTGATTTTTTGGCAAGGCTGTCGACTTTATCGACAGCCTGAAATTTGTTATTTGCTTTCATATTCGGAAACGATATTTATATTGTTAATATAAATATCTTCTGTTCCGGTAAGTACGCAACCTTTTTCCTTTGCGTATGCGATATAAGCAAGAATATCTTTTGTTATGTATTCACCCGGAGCAAGGATAGGTATACCCGGAGGATAGCACATAACAAATTCACTACAGATTTTACCATAGCTTTTTTCAATAGGAACAGATATTTTAGGTGCATAAAAAGCCTCTTGAGGACTCATAGCAACGAGAGGGTTTATATATTCGTGGTCGAACATACCTGTCTTGTCTTTAGAATAAAGTCTTTTTATTTCAGACATAGACGATATAAGCCTTTCAATAGCAAGAGGTTTGTCACCAACCGAGATGATAGCGAGTATATTTCCGATGTCACCAAATTCAATTTGAATATCGTAGTCATCACGCAAAATGTCGTAGACTTCAATACCTGCAAGACCAACACTTCTAGTATGTACAGAAAGTTTTGTGACATCAAAATCATAAACAGTATCGTTGTCAATAAGCTCTTTGCCGTAAGCATAAAATCCGCCTATTTTATTAATTTCATCTCTAGCGTAAGTAGCCATATCGACAACCCTGTCAAAAATTTCTTTACCGTGTATAGCGAGATTTTTTCGAGAAATATCAAGAGATGACATCAATAGATAAGAACCGCTTGTTGTTTGAGTAAGGTTAATAATTTGTCGCACATAACCCTCACTAACATTATTATTTATAAGCAAAAACGAGCTTTGAGTAAGTGAACCGCCAGTTTTGTGCATACTAACGGCAGCCATATCAGCCCCGACGCTCATAGCAGAAGCAGGTAGCTTATCATTAAAATAAAAATGTGTACCGTGTGCCTCATCGACAAGAGCGAGCATACCGTGTGCGTGAGCAAGTTCAACTATATCTTTAAGAGGAGAGCATATTCCATAATAAGTTGGATTATTTACAAGAATAGCTTTAGCGTCAGGGTTTGACCTAATAGCCTTTTTAACATCTTCAAGTGACATACCAAGAGGGATACCAAGCTCTTTGTTTACACCAGGGTTTACATAAACAGGGATAGCACCGCTAATAACAAGAGCATTGATAGCACTTCTGTGAACATTTCTAGGCATTATAATTTTTTCACCTTTTTTACAGGCAGTAAGCACCATAGATTGAACAGCAGAAGTAGTTCCGTTAATCATAAAAAAAGCGTGTTTTGCACCAAAAGCGTCAGCAGCAAGCTCTTCAGCTTCTTTAATAACAGAAACAGGGTGACAGAGGTTGTCAAGAGGTTTCATAGAGTTTACATCAACGGTCATACATTGTTCACCAAGGAAATCCGTAAGCTCTTTGTTTCCCCTACCCCTTTTGTGTCCGGGAACATCAAAAGGGACAACTCTCATAGATTTATATTTTTCAAGTGCCTGAAGAATAGGCATCTTGCTTTGGTCTAATTTGTACATAAGAAAATACCTCGCATTAATAAATATTGCTTCCGCTAAAAATTTCAATCATTTCTCTGCGTAAGCTGTTAGTAATTTCAAGGCGTTTTTTAGGTGGTAGTTCATAAACGTCTGTGTTAAAGAGATAATTTTGCAAATCAATTTCTTTAATAAGCATTTTAGTGTGAAAAATATTAGCTTGATAAACGTTAATGTCAATAGCGTCATATTTTTCAAGAGTTTTATCGTTAATATAGTCTTGAATACTAGTAATATTGTGGTCAATAAAAAGTTTTTTACCATCAACATCTCTGGTAAATCCTCTAACACGATAATCGGTAGTAATAATATCAGAATCGAAACTATCAATAAGATAATCAAGCGTATTAAGTGGAGAAATTTGACCACAAGTAGAAACGTCTATGTCAACACGAAAAGTTGCGATAGAATTATCAGGGTGATATTCAGGATAAGAATGTACGGTAACGTGGCTTTTATCAAGATGAGAAACGACACTTTGTCTTGTCGCAACAATTTTTTCCTCAGCCTTATTTTTTTTAGCCTCTTCTTGTTTAAGGGTAAGCTCTCTTTCGGTAATAAGAACAGTAACGCTTGCCCCTTGAGGTTCATAATCCTGTTTAGATATATTAAGGACGTGAGCCCCAATCATCTTGGTAACATCACAAAGTATTTTAGTAAGTCTTTCAGAGTTATATTGTTCATCTATATATGCGATATAGTCTTTTTGTTCACGTTCACTTTTTGCATAGCAAACATCATATATATTAAAGCTCAAAGTCTTTGTGAGATTGTTAAAGCCATAAAGTTTTAACTTATTTTCCAACCCTATCATCACAGCCTTTCATTATTTTAATAAATTTTTTCCTATCTTATATTTTACAATATAGTTTAAAAAATAGCAACGATTTATTATTTATTTTAATGTAAATATTCTGAAAAATTAGAAGTTGTAGGTGTAAACGACCGTGGGGCGTTGCCCAACCACCCTACAAGCTTTCAGCACTTTTGCTACACAAAAGCCGGCTTACGCCATTCAGACTTCTTTCCGATGCCCATTGAAAAAGCTTGGCAAGAACTTTTTATGGAAACTATCATTTCCTATCTTGTCATTGACTTATGCAGGCAAAAATAAAATTCTTAATAAATTTTATTTTTGCCGAGAGAGTGAAAAAAGACAGTTAACAAAAAAATACCGTTAGGCATAAACCTAACGGTATTTATCATAAACTTATAGTATAAGTCAGCTTAGGAATCTATTATTCAATAATAGAAACAACAGAACCAGAACCTACAGTACGGCCACCTTCACGAATAGCGAAACGAAGGCCTTGTTCCATAGCGATTGGGCTGATAAGTTCAACAGTCATTTCAACGTTGTCACCAGGCATACACATTTCAGTACCTTCTGGAAGAGTGATAACACCAGTAACGTCAGTTGTTCTGAAGTAGAACTGTGGACGATAGTTATTGAAGAAAGGTTTGTGACGACCACCTTCATCAGCAGTTAAAACGTAAACCTGAGCAGTGAATTTAGTGTGAGGAGTGATAGTACCAGGTTTAGCAAGTACTTGACCTCTTTCGATTTCGTTTCTCTGAACACCACGAAGAAGTGTACCAACGTTGTCACCAGCTTCAGCTTCATCAAGAAGTTTACGGAACATTTCGATACCAGTTACAACAACTTTACGAGCTTCGTCAACGATACCAACGATTTCAACTTCATCATTAACTTTAAGAACACCACGTTCAACTCTACCTGTAGCAACAGTACCACGACCAGTGATAGAGAATACGTCTTCAACAGGCATAAGGAAAGGTTTGTCAGAATCTCTTTCTGGGTTAGGGATATATTCGTCAATAACTTCGAATAATTCAACAATTTTATCTCCCCAAGGACCAGCTGGGTCTTGAAGTGCCTGGAAAGCAGAACCTCTAACGATAGGAGAATCTTCGAATCCGTATTCAGCTAAAAGTTCGCTGATTTCCATTTCAACTAAGTCAAGGAGTTCTTCATCGTCAACCATATCACATTTGTTCATAAATACAACGATTTTAGGAACACCAACCTGACGAGAAAGAAGGATATGTTCTCTAGTCTGAGCCATAGGACCGTCAGTAGCAGCAACAACAAGGATAGCACCGTCCATCTGAGCAGCACCAGTAATCATATTTTTAACGTAGTCAGCATGACCTGGGCAGTCAACGTGAGCGTAATGTCTGTTAGGAGTTTCATATTCTACGTGAGTAGTAGAGATAGTGATACCTCTTTCTTTTTCTTCAGGAGCTTTGTCGATTTTATCGAAAGCTACTTCTTCACCGAGTTGGTATCTTTCGTGTAAAGTTTTAGTGATAGCAGCAGTTAAAGTAGTTTTACCGTGGTCAACGTGACCGATAGTACCAATATTTACGTGTGGTTTAGTTCTTTCAAAATGTGCCTTAGCCATTTAAAATTTCCTCCTTAATTAAAGTATAAGTTTATTTATATAAGAATATTATATCTGATTTTCAAAAATTATGCAAGCATTTTTTTATTCAGCAGCTTTTCCAGCAGCAACTTTGTCCTGAATACTCTTAGGAACAGCTTCATAGTGATGAACTTCCATAGAGTAAGTACCACGACCCTGAGTTTTAGAACGAAGGTCAGTAGAGTAACCGAACATTTCAGCAAGAGGAACATAACCGTGAACAACCTGCATACCGTTTACAGGTTCCATACCTTCAATACGACCACGACGGCTGTTCATATCACCGATAACGTCGCCCATATAGTCTTCAGGAACAGTAACGTCAACTTTCATAATAGGTTCAAGTAAAGCAGGGTCAGATTTTCTCATAGCTTCTTTAAATGCCATAGAACCAGCGATTTGGAAAGCCATTTCAGAAGAGTCAACTTCGTGGTAAGAACCGTCATAACAAACAGCTCTGATACCAACAACAGGGTAACCACCGATTACACCAGATTGCATAGCTTCTTGGATACCTTTGTCAACAGCAGGGATATATTCTTTAGGAATAGCACCACCAACAACTTCGTTAACAAATTCGTAAGTTTTGTCTTCGTTTGCGTCCATAACTTCAAATCTAACTTTACAGTGACCGTATTGACCACGACCACCAGACTGTTTAGCATATTTGTGTTCTTGGTCAACATCGTGACGGAAAGTTTCACGATAAGCAACCTGAGGAGCACCAACATTAGCTTCAACTTTAAATTCTCTTAAAAGACGGTCAACGATGATTTCAAGGTGAAGTTCACCCATACCAGCGATGATAGTCTGACCAGTTTCCTGGTTAGTGTAAGTTTTGAAAGTAGGGTCTTCTTCTGCAAGTTTTGCAAGAGCAATACCCATTTTATCTCTACCAGCTTTAGTTTTAGGTTCAATAGCAACAGAGATAACAGGGTCTGGGAAGTTCATAGATTCGAGGATAACTTCGTTATCTTCGTCACATAAAGTATCACCAGTAGTTGTAAGTTTAAGACCTACAGCAGCAGCGATGTCACCAGCGTAAACTTTGTCAATTTCTTGACGGCTGTTAGCGTGCATCTGAAGGATACGACCGATACGTTCTTTTTTACCTTTAACAGAGTTATAAACATAAGAACCAGCTTCAAGAACACCAGAGTAAACTCTAAAGAAAGCAAGTTTACCAACGAATGGGTCATTCATAATTTTGAAAGCGAGAGCAGCGAAAGGTTCTTCGTCAGAAGAATGTCTTTCAACTTCAACGTCTTCTTTGCCAGGTTCGTGACCTTTGATAGCTGGAATATCAGTAGGAGCTGGCATATATTCAAGGATACCATCAAGAAGTTTCTGAACACCTTTGTTTCTGTAAGCAGAACCACAGAAAACAGGAGTAGCTTCACAAGCGATACAAGCTTTACGTAAAGCAGCTTTCATTTCAGGGATAGTAAGTTCTTCACCTTCAAGATATTTTTCCATTAATTCTTCATCAGTTTCAGCGATAGCTTCAACCATAGCTGCTCTGTATTCGTCAGCTTTGTCTTGCATATCAGCAGGAATGTCCTGAATAGAAATATCAGTACCTTGTTTATCATTGTAATAGTAAGCTTTCATTTCCATAAGGTCGATGATACCAACGAAATCGTCTTCAGCACCGATAGGAAGTTGAACAGCGATAGGGTTAGCATTAAGTCTGTCTTTAATCATACCTAATACATTGTAGAAATCAGCACCCATAATGTCCATTTTGTTAACGAAAGCCATACGAGGAACGTTGTATCTGTCAGCCTGTCTCCAAACTGTTTCAGACTGAGGTTCAACACCACCTTTAGCACAGAAAACACCAACAGAACCATCGAGAACACGAAGAGAACGTTCAACTTCAACAGTGAAGTCAACGTGACCAGGAGTATCGATAATGTTGATACGGTGCATAGGGCCTTCGCCAATATGCCACTGAGTAGTAGTCGCAGCAGAAGTAATTGTTATACCTCTTTCCTGTTCCTGTTCCATCCAGTCCATAGTAGCAGTACCTTCGTGAGTATCACCAATTTTATAAGTACGACCTGTATAGAATAAAATACGCTCTGTAAGAGTAGTTTTACCGGCATCGATGTGAGCCATAATACCGATATTACGAGTTCTCTCAAGAGGACAAGCTCTACCTGCCACAGTTATTCCTCCTTTTTAATTACCATTTGTAATGAGAGAAAGCTTTGTTAGCTTCTGCCATTTTATGAGTTTCATCTTTCTTTTTAACAGCGCCACCGGCGTTGTTAATAGCATCCATAATTTCACCGGCAAGACGGTCAATCATAGTTTTTTCGCTTCTTTTTCTGCTATATAAAGTAAGCCAACGAAGACCAAGAGCGAGTCTTCTGTCTGGTTTAATTTCGATAGGTACCTGATAAGTAGCACCACCAACACGGCGAGCTTTAACTTCAAGAACAGGCATAATGTTGTTAAGAGCTTGTTCAAAAGCCTCCATACTAGGAGTACCTGTTTTTTCAGAAACTTTTTCAAATGCACCATAAACTATTTTTTGAGCAATACCTTTTTTTCCGTCAAGCATAACGGAATTAATGAGTTTAGTAACTACCTTACTTTTGTATAAAGGGTCTGGTAATACTTCTCTTTTTGAAACATGACCTTTACGTGGCACGATTCTTCCCTCCTTAATTATAGAAATATTAATTCAACGGTACTTGCAAGGTGTGCCCTTGCATTTCAATGCCTTTGTACTAAGGTCAAACCTCTACAACGACAGTTGTTATTAAAGTACAAGGCAAATACGTTTTTTAATTTCGAATAAAATTTAATTTAGTTTAATTATTTTTTCTTAGCACGTTTAGCGCCGTATTTAGAACGAGACTGTTTTCTGTCAGCAACGCCTGCAGTATCAAGAGTACCTCTGATGATGTGGTAACGTACACCAGGAACGTCTTTTACTCTACCACCTCTGATAAGAACAACGCTATGTTCCTGTAAGTTGTGACCTTCACCTGGGATATAAGCAGTTACTTCGATACCATTAGAAAGACGAACTCTGGCGATTTTTCTAAGAGCTGAGTTAGGTTTTTTAGGTGTAGCTGTTTTAACAGAAGTACACACACCACGTTTTTGTGGAGAACTCATATCAGTCTGTTTTCTTTTTAAAGAGTTAAGTCCTTTCTGAAGAGCTGGAGCAGTAGATTTTTCAAATTTAGTCTGTCTGCCTTTTCTTACTAACTGGTTAAATGTTGGCATTTAAGTTGCACCTCCCTGCATATTTAATAATTTTCTGCCATTGTATTGGTAATCCGAACAAATTCGTATGAAATGTTTTTCATACCCACACAAGTCTATATTATAGCAACAAGCCAGCTATATGTCAATAGTTTTTAAAAAAAATAAGCATATAAAAGTGCAAAAAAACAATTTTCGTCTTAATCAATAAAACAAATAAAGTCAAATATACAAAAACGTATAACTTGCATAAATATTAATTAAATACACCAAAATTTTTATTAACATTGTCCAATAAATTGCTTTTTAAATTTATAAATTCAAGTTATAGCTTATTATGTAATTTAATATGAGTTAATCGAACTAATTAAAGATAAAACTTTTTTAATTTTTGACATAAAATTTAATTTTTCCTATTGAATTTTTTAGAAATAGGTATATAATAAAAAGTAATCAATTTTTAATTTAAAATTTAAATAAGAAAAGAGTGATTATTAATGCTTGACATTAAAATGGATTTAGCAAAAACAAAAAAAGAAAAACCAGACCAAAAAAATCTTAGTTTTGGTAAATATTATACTGATAATATGTTTGTTATGGACTATACAGAAGGAAAAGGTTGGCACGATGCAAGAATAGTACCATATCAGCCAATAAGCCTTGAACCATCAGCAATGGTATTTCATTATGCACAGGAATCATTCGAAGGATTAAAAGCATATCGTTGTGCAGACGGTTCAGTACAGCTTTTCCGTCCTGATAGAAATGCAGCACGTATGCAGTCAACTCATAGACGTATGTGTATTCCTGAAATTCCAGTAGACGACTTTGTTCAGGCAGTAAAAACACTTGTAGAAGTTGAGAAAGATTGGGTTCCATCAGAACCAGAAACATCACTTTACTTAAGACCATTTGTTATCGCAACAGAACCACATTTAGGTGTAAAACCATCTGATACATATATGTTTATGATTATCGCATCACCAGTTGGAGCATATTATGAAGAGGGAATGAACCCTGTTAAAATTTTCGTTGAAGACGAATATGTAAGAGCAACACCAGGTGGAACAGGTTTCATTAAATGTGGTGGTAACTATGCAGCATCATTAGCATCACAGGTAAAAGCACACGACCTTGGATATTCACAAGTATTGTGGCTTGACGGTGTTGAAAGAAAATATGTAGAAGAAGTTGGTTCAATGAACATCTTCTTTAAGATTGACGGTGTATTTTACACAGCACCAACATCAGGAACAGTACTTCCAGGTGTAACAAGAATGTCTTGTATAGAACTCCTTAAAAAATGGGGATATGAAGTAAAAGAAGAACACGTTGCAATTGTTGATATAATGAAAGCAGCAAGAGAAGGCAAACTTGAAGAAGTATTTGGTACAGGAACAGCAGCCGTTATTTCTCCAGTTGGCGAACTTCGTTATGAAGATGAAATCGCAAAAATCAACGATTTTAAAACAGGTGAAATCACTCAGAAACTTTACGATACATTAACTGGTATCCAATGGGGTAAAATTCCAGATGATATGAACTGGACAGTTAAAGTAAAATAATTAAACAAACTAAAAGCTACTTTTTAAAAAGTAGCTTTTTTTATTTTCTAAAAAATCTCAACAAATTGGGGTTTGTAAAGACCGTGGGGCTTTGCCCCACCACCCTACAAGCCTTTTCAAAATCGACAACGGCACATTCGCTTGCGTAAAATCAATTTAAAACAAAATTGAACCGTTTTTGTTTTAAACCGATTTTACTTGTGCAAGCTCATAAACGGTGCCACGTATTTGCCGGAAACTA
>CABVAP010000066.1 GCA_902496345.1 uncultured Eubacteriales bacterium | reverse complement strand
CAGCTGTTTACTCATCTAGTTTAATTTGCAAAAAATCGTTGATTTTTTGCAAGGTTGTCGATTTTATCGACAACCTGAAAATATATCGAGCAAAATTATTTTGTTTTCATAATGGAATTAGAACCCGTTGTTTCTTCAACTTCTTTGTATCCGTCTAAATCACTAGGAAATTCAACATCTGTGCTATTAACATCAGAAACACCGATGTTTACTTCAATGTTACAATCAACCTGTAATTCTTTAAAATCTTTTTCGCTTGTTCCTGTATATATGTTGCTTTTAGCTTTGATGAGATAACTACAAGACTGCAAAACACCGTCATCTCCCACAACAGCGACAAGTTGACATCTACCCATAATAAAGTCGTATTCAGACACACGCAAATAAGAAGTAAGTTTTTCAACAAAGTCCGGTGCTTCTTGTTGCAATACAGCCACATTTATATCAAAATCAATTCTGGTTCCGTCTGTAACTTTTTTGATAACAGGGTCTTTTCCTGCTGTAAGTAGCTTGTCTGTAAGTCTTATTACATTGATGTTTCCCTCTGCAAGGACATTGTTAAAATCTGTTTTTCTTTTTAAATTGTTGTTATAAAAATAACCGTCTTTGTAATAAGCCTTGATTTCTTCCGGTGTGTCTGCCATTTCAAATTTAGAAGTAAAATCGGCTAAAGTATTATCGCCGTCTTTTTTCACTTTGATTTCGGAAGACATCTCCATACTCCCGGATTTATCATCATCAGCAACAGAAAGAGCTGTGCTACCTGAATAAGTATAAGAATCAAGGTTTTGAAGATTATCTATAGATTTATTATAATCATCAACAGCACTATCTATAGTTATAGATGAAACCTCATTTTCCTGAACTTCAACGGTTGTATCTTCGCTTGTTGCTCCTTCATTACCACAACCGGAAAAAACAAGTGTAGACAAAATAAAGATTGATAAAAATTTTAATTTCATAAAATCCTCCAAGTTAATCATAATTTAAGTATATATCATTTAAGGTTTATGGCAAGCCTTTTCATATCTTCGGCAGCTTTAATAGTAGCCTCCGTTATTTTAGCTCCACCTGTAAGCCTAGCAATTTCGTTTATAATTCGTTTGTAGTCAAGTTTACAAATAGTTGTCCTGGTACTTTTCAAATCAGAAATCTTTTCAATAAGAAAATGACTGTCACCCATAGCAGCAATCTGTGGCAAATGTGTAATACATAATATTTGGTGTGTTTTGCCAAGTTCAGATAATTTTTGAGCAACTTGTTGTGCTGCCCTACCACTAACCCCTGTGTCAATTTCATCAAATATAAAAGTTTCAGTAGTATCAGCTTTAGCCAAAACAGTTTTTAACGCAAGCATAACTCTACTCATTTCACCACCGGAAGCTACTTTTGCCAACGGCTTTAAATCCTCACCAACATTTGTAGAAATCAAAAATTCAGCTTTATCTCTTCCGTTTGTTGTAAAGTCATCTCTTTTTGAAAAAGCAATTTCAAATTTAGAATTTTTCATTCCAAGGTCTTGTAAAGCCTTTTCGACATTAATTTGAATACCTTTTCCTGTAGTAATTCTTTCTTCTGAAATCAAATCACAAATTCGTTTTATTTCTGTTTCAATAGATTTTTTCTTTTCAGTAAGTCTAATAAGTTCATCTTGACTATTAATTAAAAAGTCAAGTTTTCCTTTAAGTTCATCGTAATATTTTAATATTCCGTTTACATCTCTGCCATATCTTCTTTTTAACCCATAAATAAAATCAAGTCTTTCGTCAATTCTTTCAATTTCACCTTTGTTACTTTCTATGTTGTCACTGTAGTCACTAAGTTGACTAACAATGTCAGAAATATCAGCAGCAACCCCCTCAAGCATTTCACAAACTTTTTCTTGTTCTGGGTCAAGTTCAGCAATTTTAAATAAATTATCAAGAGCATAAGAAACTCCGTCAGAAACTGCCCCACTTTCATCTCTGTATAAAATTGAAAGAACAGAGTCCGTATAGTCTTTTAATTTTTCAGAGTTACTAAGAACAGCTCTTTTTGACGCAAGCTCTTCTTCCTCGTTAGGTTTAAGTTTAGCAAGTTCAATTTCTCTAATTTTATTTCGATAATCCTCTTCTTTTATTTTTCGTTCTCGTGCATTACCGTCAATGTTTTGAAGACTTTTCAAAACGCTTTTATATTCTCTATATTTTTTCAAAAGTTCAGCTTTATATTCGTCAATAATCTCTCCACAAAATTTATCAATAATGTATATATGTTTTGCTGGATTCATAAGTGATTGCGACTCGTGTTGACCGTGTATATCAATAACAAGAGAAGCAATTTCTTTTAGCATACTAACTGTTATAGTTTTACCGTTTATTTTACAAACACTTTTACCGTTCAAATTAAGACTTCTTGAAATCAAAATAGTATTATCGTCAGCTACATCAATTCCATAATTCTTTACAGTTTCAACAACAAAGTCATTATTAATTGAAACAAGGACCTCAACAAGGGCTTTTTCAGTATTTTTTTTAACAAAATCACTTTTAGGTCTGTTTCCCATAGCAAATGCAATTGAGTCCATAATAATAGACTTACCAACACCAGTTTCTCCTGAAAGTATATTCAAACCTTTATTAAATTCGATATTGATTTTTTCTATAAGCACAACATTCTCTATGTACAAATGTTCTATCATAAATAACCACCCTTTTCAACTTATTCGCGAATTATAGATTTCAGCTGTTCAATAAGTTTTACGGCATTTTTTTCTGATTTTATGACACAAAAAATAGTATCGTCACCTGCAATGCTCCCAAGTATTTCAGAGTTTTCCATAGAGTCCAAAACAGCAGCAACTGCCATAGCCATTCCCTCGAAAGTTTTAATAACTACAATATTCTGAGAACAATCAATGTGGACAACTGCCCTTTTAAAAATTTCGATAAGCTTTTCAGACATATCCGAATTTTCACCATTTGTGACAACATATTTTTGTTTTTTGCCATAAGCGATTTTCATAATTTTAAGGTCACGAATATCCCTTGATATAGTTGCCTGAGTAACGAGAAAACCTGATTTTTGTAGCATATTTACAAGTTCTTCTTGTGTTTCAATATCGTTATCTTTGATAATTTCGATAATTTTAGCTTGTCGTTTGTTTTTCATAAAATATCACTTCCTGATTTCAACCATTTTTCTTCTTAGTATATCGTAAAATCCAAGACCGGTTGTTTTTATTATGCGTGTAAAAAAATCCGAACGTTTAACAATAATTTCACTACCATATTCAGCAGGAATAATTTCGTGACCGTCAAGGAATAACATAACATTGCCCTCATTATTTTCAACCTTTAGTTTAATTATATCGTTACCAGAAACTACATAAGGTCTTGCATAAAGAGTATGTGGGCATAGATGAGTGATAGAGATAAGTTCAGTATCAGGCTTTAATATAGGGCCACCGGCAGCGAGGTTATATGCCGTTGAGCCGGTAGCAGTTGAAACGATAACACCGTCTGCCCTATAGCTGTCAATAAATTCGTCATTTATTTCTATTTCAAACTTAATCATTCTTGAAAAAGAATTGTTTCGCAAACAAATTTCATTAAGTGCAAGACCTAAATAATTTTCAAGAGGTTTACCATTTTTAAGAACTTCTAACATCATTCTGTTTTCGATAGAATAGTTATTGTTTAAAACTCTTTCAACAGCTTTAAAAGCGTCATTTTTTTCAACATCAGCAAGGTAGCCTAAAGTTCCGAGGTTTATTCCCAAAATAGGAGTTTCAAAAATACAAGCACGCCTAGCGACAGTTAAAATAGTCCCGTCACCACCAAGCACAGTAACAAAGTCAGAGTTTTTGCAGATTTCATCAAGATTGGAAACCCCAAAACCAAGACCAAGTTTTTTGCTATATTCTTCAAGTATTATAATTTCACAACCAAGACTAGAAACATACTCTGTAAGTTTTTTTGTATATTCAAGTTCAGGGTCTTTTTCTAAATTTATAACAAAACCTATTTTGTTCATAAAACTCTCCTAAGACAAATAAAATAGTTATATTAAAGCTTGCTTTGTGCCTCTGAAACAACTTTTTCGATGACTGTGTTAAAATCGGCAGCAATGATATTACTGTTTGTATCATTATCGGCTTTTTTAGAAAGATAGATAATATATTCGATATTTCCGTCGCCACCTTTAACAGGCGAGAAAGATATATTTTTAATTTTAAAACCAACACCGGTTACGTAAGTGAAAATAGTTTTCAAAACATTTTTATGAGCTTTAGGGTTTTTAACAATCCCCTTTCTGTTTATATTCTGTCTACCTGCCTCAAATTGAGGTTTTATAAGAGCAACAGCCTCTGCCTTTTCTCCTAAAATGTCATAAACATAAGATAAAATTTTAGTAAGAGAAACAAAAGAAACATCGACAGACGCAAAATCTATACATAAAGGGAAATCATCTTTTTTCAAATCGACTATATTTGTATTTTCCATTGAAACAACTTTAGGGTTATTTTTTATTACATCAGCGAGTTGTCCGTGACCGACATCAACCGAATAAACTTTTTTAGCACCGGATTGTAACATACAATCAGTAAACCCACCTGTTGACGCTCCAACATCAATACAAACTTTATCAGCAATATCAATTCCAAATTCATTGATAGCCTTTTCGAGTTTAAGTCCACCCCTACCAACATATTTAAGAAAGCCTTTATCGTCTACAGTAAGTTCAATATCACCGGAAACTTTTTCTCCAGCTTTTTTAAAAATTTTTCCTTGATAAGAAACATATCCCTTTTCGATAGCGTCCTTTGCAGCCTCTCTAGAGAAGCCATATCTTTCTTTTAAAACAATATCAAGCCTAATTTTTTCACACATAAATTCAACCTAACCATAATATTTTATTTTGAACAAAATATCTTTTTTTCGAAACAAACGCCGTAAAACATTTTTTCGAAATCAAGAAAATATCACACTCAATTTTCTTGTTAAAGACATTGTATCATACGTTTTGATGTTTTTCAACTATTTTTTTAATTTTTTCAAATATATTTTCGAAATTTAAGCCATATTCCTCAAATATTTCGTTTTTTGTTCCCTGTTTAACGAATACATCAGGAAATGCAAAATTATGAACAATCTTGCCAAAAACCTCATTTTCAATAAGACATTCATTTAATTTACTACCAAAACCACCGGATTTTATATTGTCCTCAATAGTAAAAACATATTTGTAATTTTTTCTTATATCCTTAATTAATTCAGTATCTATAGGATTTACAAATCTAGCATTAACAAGGGTTGGTGTATATCCATCATCTAAAAGTTTTTGATAAACTTTATCGGCAGTATCTGCCATACTTCCAACAAAAATAATAGCAATATCTTTTCCCTGATAGATATATTCACATTTTCCGGTTTGTACTTCCGAACATTTATCTGAAAATACTTCTGATACCGAACCTTTAGGGTATCTAATAGCAATAGGACCCTTAAATTGATTTACGGCATACTCAAGCATTTTAACAAATTCAACCCCATTTTTAGGTGCAATAACCGTCATATTAGGGATATGGGATAAATATGATAAATCATAAATCCCCTGATGTGTTTCGCCGTCTTCACCAACAATACCGGCTCTATCTATTGCAAAAACAACGTGTAAATTTTGTAAGCAAACGTCGTGTATAATTTGGTCGTATCCTCTTTGTAAAAAAGTTGAATATACAGCAAAAACAGGAGTAAGTCCCCCTCTTGCTAAACCTGCCGAAAACGTAACGGCATGTTCTTCAGCAATTCCAACATCAAAAAATCTATTAGGGTATGCCTTAGAAAAAAACTCAAGACCTGTACCTAAAGGCATAGCGGCAGTGATTGCAGTAACTTTTTTATTTTTAGATGCAATTTTACTCAAGGTCTGACCGAACACTTGCGAATAAGTAGGTTGGTCTTTTTTAGCAATAGTTTTTCCTGTTTTTATATCGAAACTTCCAATTCCGTGAAATTTAGAAGGATTTTTTTCAGCATTCAAATAACCCTTTCCTTTTTTTGTAAGCACGTGAATAAGGACAGGTTTGTCAAACTTTTTAACTTTTTCAAGTACATTTATAAGATTGTTTACATTATGACCGTCTATAGGTCCGATATACTTAATTCCAAGTTGTTCAAACATAACTGTAGGCAAAATAGCATATTTAAGACCGTCTTTTGTTTTTTCAAGCACCCTATTTACTTTTGAACCAACAACAGGTACAGCATTAAGAATATCAGAAATATCTTTTTTAACAGCGATATATTTAGGTGCAGACCTTAGTTGGCTAAGATAGCTACTCATAGCACCAACATTTTTAGATATAGACATTTGGTTATCATTTAGTATAATGATAAATTTTTTGCCTTTTCTTGCTGCATTGTTGAGAGCCTCATAGGCGAGTCCACCCGTCATAGAGCCGTCACCAATTACAGAAACAACACTGTAATCTCTGCCAAGAATAGTACCAGCTTCAACAAGTCCAAGACCGGCAGAAATAGACGTAGAACTATGACCTGTGTTAAAAGCGTCATAGACACTTTCTTCTATTTTTGGAAAACCGCTTAAACCGTCTTTTTTTCTAAGTGAATCAAATTCGTTTATTCTACCGGTAAGTATTTTGTGTGTATATGCTTGATGTCCAACGTCCCAAATCACTCTGTCTTTAGCAAAATTAAAACAATAATGTAGAGCGATAGTAAGTTCAACAACTCCAAGATTTGACGCAAGGTGTCCACCTGTTTTAGAAACAGAATTTATAAGAAACTCACGAATTTCCTCAGCAAGTAACGGTAACTCTTCTCTTTTCAATTTTTTTAATCCATCAGGAAACTTTATAGTATTTAAGTACCTCATAACAATACCGCTTTCAAAATAAAAATTTAACAAACACAACTACCCAAAAGTGACATTAAAATCACAAATAATATTTTGTAACTTCTTCAATACTCTTTCTATATCTTTTGTTTGGTTTTTCATCAGCATAACCAAGAGCAATAGCACAAGTAATTTGATGTTCTTCTAGGGTTAAATCCTTTATATATTGTGCTAATTCTGTGTATGCAAAAATGTGTTCCCTATCCAAAGAGTTCCGATACCAAGTTCTTCTGCCTTTATAAGCATATTTTGAACTGCCGCCCCTATAGATAAAGAGTCAACTATTTCAGTAACACGTTTATCTGTAGAAATATCATCAAAAGGACTTGTACCAAAAAAATTCATAACGAAAATTATTACAGGAGCCTCTTCCATAATTCTGACTGTATTTTCAGCGTCAGGTATACCAAATGCCGACTCTGGAAGAATTGCGACACCGTTTTTTTCTCTAATAATTCCGTCTTTCATTTTTTGAACAATTTCGTCTTTTTTCTCGCCGGAAAACACAAGAAACCTCCAAGGTTGCTTGTTTTTACCGGACGGTGCGACGATACCGGCATTTATTATTTCATTTATAATTTCGATAGGAACTTTTTTGTTTTGATATTTTCGTATACTTCTTCTTGTATAAATTTCATCAAGACCCATAAAATCATTCTTTCAAATTTATTTTATTCTTGTATCAAGGCTTTTTATGTAATATTCAAGGAATCTGCCTTTTTCTCCAAATTTTTGAATAACAGAAACAGCCTCATTAGTTCTTTGTGTAAGTTCTCTTTCAGCCGTTTCAATTCCATACATAGTAACGTAAGTTATTTTGTTATTTTTCATATCACTAAGTATAGGCTTGCCAAGAACTTCAGTAGAACTTGTAACATCAAGAATATCATCTTTAATTTGGAACGATATACCAACATTAAGACCAACCTTGTCAAAATTTTCAATATCATTATCAGAACCACCACCAATAGCACAACCAGCTTTAAAAGGTGCTGTAATTAATGCTGCTGTTTTGTGTTCGTGTATATAGGTAAGAGTTTTTGCGTCGATAACTTTACCCTCTGATATAACATCAACAACTTGTCCGCCTATCATACCACGAGTTCCGGAAGCATCGGCAATAAACTTCATAGCTTTGGCAAAACGTTCTTCTTTTTTAAGAACAACATTGTCAGCCATAACTTCAAAAGCTTTATTTAAAAGAGCGTCACCGGCTAAAATAGCTATTGCTTCATCAAACTTTTTATGACAAGTGAGTTTACCTCTTCTAAAGTCATCATCGTCCATAGCTGGCAAATCATCGTGTATAAGGGAATAAGTGTGTATCATTTCTAAAGCACAAGCAAAATCAATAGCGTCTTCATCTTTTCCCCCAAACATACGACAAGTTTCAAGTAAAAGAACAGGTCTAAGCCTTTTCCCCCCAGCAAACATACTGTATTTCATAGCTTCATAAATAACTTCAGGATAATCTCCTGTAAGGAGTTCATCAAGTCGTTTATTTATAAGTTCAATATTTTTATCCATTTGTTCCTTAAAAATTAAATCGTTCATAACTACTCCTCATAATATTCAAAAGGTTCTTCTGAGAATATTTTATCTGCACTTTCTTTAAGCATAACAATTTCTTGTTCTGACTTTTTAAGCTGATTTCCACAAAATACAGATAGGTCAATGCCCTCTTTGTAAAGCTTGATAGACTCCTCAAGCGATGTGTCATCATTTTCGATACTTTGAACAATTTCTTCAAGTCTAGCAAGGGCCTGTTCAATTGTTTTTTTCTTTGGCATTCAAATCACCTTTTTCAATAACTTTACTTTTAATATAACCATCTTTTATACTTGTTTCGATAATATCATCGATTAAGATAGAGTCGATTGAATTTACAGGTACATCGTCTTTATACGTTATAGAAAAACCTCTTTTAATAACATTCATAGGAGAAACACCCTCAAGACGCATAACAAGGTTGTTAAATTCAACCTCCCTACTTTTTTGTTTATCAAAAATTTCTCTCTCCATATCTTCTTGATACTCTATAAGCTGTTCACGTACACAATTAATAATATCAAGAGGATTTTTCAAAAATCCAGAGTTCAGAAAAGTTTTAACTTTATCAGAATATTTTTGTTGTTTGTCTTTAATTGCAAAACATAACTCATCGTATAATGAATATAAGTCATCTAAAATATCATCAACACGAGGTACAGCAATTTCTGCACCAGCTGACGGTGTTGACGCACGCAAATCAGCCACAAAATCCGTTATAGTAAAATCCGTTTCGTGACCAACGGCCGAAATGACAGGTATTTTTGACTTAAAAACTGCCCTTGCAACCTTTTCGCTGTTAAACGCCCACAAATCTTCAATCGAGCCACCACCTCTGCCAAGGATAATAACATCTGCCTTTTTATATTTGTTAATCATAGCCAAGCTGTCACAAATACTTTTAGGTGCATTATCACCCTGCACAAGTGTTGGAACAATAATAAGTTTTACATTCGGGTTACGTCTTTCGGAAATTCTAATAATATCACGAATAGCAGCACCTGTTGGCGATGTTAAAACAGCGATAGTTTGAGGATATTTAGGTATACTTTTCTTTTTTGATTGGTCAAAAAGTCCCTCTTTTTCAAGTTGCTCTTTAAGCTGTTCAAATCTTGCATATAAAGCCCCCTTACCGGTAGGCTCTATAATACGAGCATAAAGCTGATATTGACCGGTCTTTTCATAAAGAGAAATATAACCATAAACTGTAACTTTCATACCATTTTCAGGCATAAATCTAAGTTGTTCACTATAAGTTTTGTACATAATAACATTTATAGCTGCATTTTCATCTTTAAGTGTAAAATAAAAATGTCCTGATGAGTGTGCTTTAAAATTAGAAATCTCTGCCTCAACAAATATATCATTTAAAAATACATCTTTTTCCAAAAGACCTTTTATGTATCTATTTATCTGAGAAACCGAATATATATGTGCTTTCATATCAAACAGCGTACCCCCAGAATAGCAACAAATTAAGCGTTGCTTATAACTTTACCTAACACACCATTGATGAACATAGGTGATTTGTCAGAACTAAACAACTTAGCAAGTTCAACAGCTTCATTTGCTGAAACTTTGTTAGGTATATCATCAGCGAATAAAATTTCATAAACAGCAAGACGTAAAATAGCGAGGTCCACTTTGTCAATACGACTTGTATCCCAACCCTCTGCATATCTGTTTATAGTATCATCAATAGCACCAATATTTTCAATAATGCCTTGAATTTCAGCTTTCATAAATTTCATATCGGCATTAGTAAGATGTTCAACTTCGTCAGGACTCTCTTCATAAACGCTTTCTATGTTCTGGCGATAATGTTCGAGAGCTTCGTCTATTTCGCCCTCTTCGTGAAATTCTGTCTGAAAAGTCATTTTAAAAATATGTTCTCTAGCTGTTCTTCTGCTCATTGTAACACTCCCTTTCAAGTATCAATCGTAATATCAATTATTTTCTTCGGCAAATACACCAATAGGACTATTTTTATCAAAAATTATGTTAGAAACATTCACGTCTACAGAAACAACTGAAAGTCCTGTCATATTTTCAACAGCAGTTTTAACGTTCTTTTGTACTTGTAGGGCTGTTTCGTGAACTTTACTACCAAATTTAATAAGAAGTTCAAGGGAAATTTTAACATTTCTGTCTTCAATAGATATTGAAACACCTTTAGAAAAACTTCTTTTTCCGAGCATTTCAATTATATCTCCGGCAAAATTACCGGACATTCCGGCAACACCCTCTGTCTGCAAAGCAGCAGTTCCAGCTATAACAGAGATAACATCGTCAGAAATATTAACTTGACCCGACCTTTTAAAATTCATTTTTCCGTTAGACATAAAAATCCTCCCTTGAATAGAAATTAAGCAAATATAAACCTAATATACTCACAATACAATAATTATAACAGATTTAAAATATTTTGCAATTAAAATTTAAAACTATTACACACACAAAAAACGGTCGATTTTTTTGCAATGCCGTGACTTTTTCGATAGCCTGATTATTTATAGCATTCGATAAGTTGTTTAAAACTTTCAAGAGAATTGAGAACGGTGCTTTTATCAACACAATAAGCAATTCTAAAATATCCAGGGCAAGCAAAAGTAGAACCCGGAACAATAATGAGTCTAAATTCTTTGGCTTTTTTACAAAATTCCTTGTCATCATCAATAGGGCATTTAGGGAACATATAGAAAGTTCCGCCCGGTTCAACGCATTCATAACCATACTCTGTAAGTGCCTTGTATAAGATTTCTTTATTTTTTTCGTAAACACTTATATCAGAAGTATCATCAAGACATCTTGAAATAACTTTTTGGAAAAGAGATGGAGCATTTACAAAACCGAGTATTCTGTTGGCAACACCGAGGGCATTCCAGATTTGTTCATAGTCATCAATTTCAGATGGTACAACAAGGTAACCTATTCTTTCACCTGGCAAAGACAAAGTTTTGCTATAAGAATATCCAACAAAAGTATTTTTGTAATATTTAGGGATATAAGGAACAGTTTTGCCATTGAACACAAGTTCTCTGTAAGGTTCATCAGAAATCAAGTAAATAGATGTTCCAAACTCTTTTTGTTTTTCCTCAAGTATATCAGCTAATTTTTTGATGTCATCTTCAGAATAAACAACACCAGTAGGATTATTAGGGTTATTTATGATAACAGCTTTTGTTTTTTCAGTAATCTTGTTTTTAAGTTCATCAAAATTTATAGAAAATCTTTCAGTATCAGGGCTTATAATAACAGGAACTGCATCATAGTTAGCAAGGTAGTTATTATATTCACCGAAATAAGGAGCGAACAAAATAACTTCATCATTCGGGTTAATAAGTGTTTTAAGAGTAATATTAAGTCCACCGGCTGCCCCAACTGTCATCAATATATTATTTTCATTAAAGTTAGTTTGATATTTTCCATTGATATTTTCTGCGATTTTAAGGCGAACATCTTCATAACCACAGTTACTCATATATCCGTGAACAACCATTTCCGGCTCATTTTTAATTATTTCAAATATGGCATTTTTAACGCTTTCAGGCGGAACAATTGACGGATTACCAAGTGAGTAATCATAAATATTTTCTTTTCCATATTTTGCAGCCATAATCTTGCCCTCTTCAAACATAGCACGAATAGCTGAACCATTTTTAGTAAGTTCAATCATTTTTTTTGAAATCATAATATTTACCTCCAAAACATATTTTTAACCAATAAATTAGGGTTTGTAAAGACCTTTTTAAAACCTTGAGACTCCGTCTCAAACTCTGCTAGCT
>CABVAP010000065.1 GCA_902496345.1 uncultured Eubacteriales bacterium | reverse complement strand
AATCGCATTTTCGCTGAGGAAAACAGCTGTTTCAAGGGCTTAAAAGCCTTGTGCAAAGAAACAGCTGTTTACTCATCTAGTTTAATTTGCGAAAAATCGTTGATTTTTTGCAAGGCTGTCGACTTTTTCGACAGCCTGTTAAGTCGTTATTAATGTTTTAATTATAATACGATAGCTAAAATATCACTTTCTTTTACAATGATATATTCTTCGCCGTCAATTTTAACTTCTGTTCCTGCATATTTTGAGTAGATAACTTTGTCGCCTACAGAAACTTGCATAGGAACAACTTTTCCGTCAACTGTTGCACCAGGGCCAACAGCAACAACTTCAGCTTCTTGAGGTTTCTCTTTTGATTGAGTTGGGAGAACAATACCTGATTTTGTTTTTTCCTCAGCTTCTAATTGTTTAATAACTACTCTGTCACCTAAAGGTTTAAGATTCATAACGCAGACCTCCTGAATATTTTATATTAATGTATTATTTTAGATTTTTTTGTTAGCACTCTATTAACTTGAGTGCTAATTACAGATATTATATTAATTTAACCATTGTATTTATGCAATCCTATAAAATAACCAAAATCGGCTTTTACAAATCGATTTGGTATATTTTTCTTTTATTTGCTTTGTTTTTCTTTGAATTTCAAAAATTGGTTACTTATTTCAATATTGTGCGAGCATAATGGAAAAGATATTGTTGGGCAAAACCGGCATATTTTCCAAACTTGTTTTGGGCAAATTCGTGAATTGTCTTTATTTTTGTTTCTTCGCCACCAAAATAAAAATGTTCCATAACCCTTTTAATCCATACGTCAGTTGGAAATACATCGCCTCTACGCATTGAGAACAAAAGAACACAGTCCGAAACCTTTTGACCGACACCTTTTATCTCCATAAGTTTATTGCGTGCGTCATCTGTCCCATAGTCTTTAAGTTTTTCAAAATCTACGTTTCCGTCAGAAACATTTTTGATTGCGTCAAGAATATATTTTGCTCTAAAGCCTGTTTTGCAAGATATAAGCGAACTTTCATCAGCCTTTGAAAGTTGTTCGAGTGTTGGAAATAAATGATAGTCAGAAGCCTTTGTACCGTACATCTCTGAAATGTTTTTGATTACCTGTTTTATCATAGGAATACGGTTGTTTTGTGAAATTATAAAGGATATAAGACACTCCCAAGGGTCTTGATTTAAAATTCTTATGTCAGGGGCAAATTCAACGGCTTTTTGCATAATTTCGTCACCGTCAGAAACAATCTTTTTTATTTCTAAATAATCTCTGTTTAAATCAAAATAATCAATCCAAATTTCCTCAAATTCCTTTTTTGTTGTTGGATAAAATTCAATTCTTTCATTTGTTTGTTTTATGTGTAAAACTTTTGACATAGCAACAATTACATATTCTTTTTCACCAAGTTTGTTAAATCTAAAACATTGCCCACATTCCAGTGTCTGTTCAATGTCAAAACTGTCGTATTCCTCTAATATAACTTTGGAGCCTTCCTCGTAATATTTCATTTTCTTATTCCTTTCTTTTTTGAACTGTGTTATACTATTGTAAATTAAATTTACAGGAGTGGTTTATTTGAAAGAACATATTTATACAATCCCGGTAATTGACGCATTTAACGAAAAGGGAGAGTGTCCTTTCTGTAATATGTATAAATCCCTTGAAGACGAATCTGTCGAATATATTTTAGGCCCTGCATATATGACAGATACAATACGTCTTGAAACGGATAAAATTGGTTTTTGTAAAAAACATATTTCGCAAATGTATGCCCAACAAAATAGGCTTGGGGTCGCTCTTATGCTGCATACTCATCTTAAAAAAATCAATGATGACTTGAAAAAAGAGTTTGCTGATTTTTCCCCTAAAAACTCAAAAAAAGGATTTTTTAAAAAAAATTCTGAAACAAAAAACAACATTTCTTCGTATCTTAATAATATAACAAATTCGTGTTATGTTTGCAACAGGATTGATTTGACTTTTGAAAGGTATATTGACACATTTTTTTATATGTGGAAAAAGAAAACTGAAATAAAAGACTATGTTAAAAATTCAAACGGATTTTGCCTTGAACATTTTTCGCTTTTATTGGAAGTAGGTCAGAGAGAGCTTTCTGTCGATGAATTTTCAGAGTTTTGTGACATAGTTATCCCTTTGCAACAGGCGAATTTGGAAAGGCTTGAGGGTGAGTTAGATTGGTTTATAAACAAGTTTGACTATAAATATAAAGATGAACCTTGGAAAACATCAAAAGATGCCTTGCCTAGAGCAATTACAAAAATTAATTCAGTAAAAATTACGGAGGAAAAAGATGACTGATAAGTTTAAACAAATGCCATTTAACAAAAAGGTTGAACATATATGGGAATATTACCGTGTTCCGATATTTTTAATTGTGTTCTTTACAGTTTTGGTTGGCTGGTTAATTAACGATATATTTATAAATCCAGCTCCAAGGACATATACAGGTGTTGCCTTTTATGATAACTATGTAAACAATGAAATTACATCGGATTTAAGGGACTATTTTACAGAAAAATACGTTCCGGAGGGCGAAAATTTACAAGTTAAATTTTCATCTTACTATGATGTTGAGTCAGACCCAACTGTTGCTGTTGATATGGCACAAAAATTTGAAATGCTTTTATATGCGAAAGAGATTGATATAATAGTGACCGGTAAAAACCCAAAGACGGAATATGACTATTTTACTCAGTTCGCTAAAGACGGACTTCTTGCACCTTTAGATGTAATCTATACAAAAGAAGAACTTGAACAGTTTGAAAAAGACGGCATACTTGCATATTGTAAAGACGGAAACGGTGTTGATAGACCTTTTGGATTATCTATGAAGAACGTAACATCTGTTTTAAAAGACTATGAGGGATTTAAACAAGAAACAAAATATGCCGGAATATCAAACGTTACTGAAAGAGTTGACAATGCAAAACAGGTGTTAAAAGGTTTAGTTGAATAGGCTGTCGAAAAGGTTAAGAAGATTATATTTATGCTTATGAATTACCGGCTTGTAGCGTGCCGGCAAGCAAAGTACATTTTTTCAATAAAATTAAGGCAACACCTCACAATTATGATTTCACAGCTTTGAATGATATTTCTCATTACTACGTTAAAACCTCTTATCATAGGCTCCGACTATGATTGCGAGCTTTTTCCTTGTACTGAAAAATATCATTTCAAATCTGTTTTATCGAATTATGCGGTATTGCCTTAAATCTATCTGAAATTTTCGGAGAATTTTAGAAAAAAACTTGTATTTTTACATAAGCTGGTATAAAATATTACTTAGCTTTAAAAAAATTCTTGAAATTTTGGAGGAATTAAAATATGGGTACACGTTACGATTATAAAGAAATCGAAAAAAAATGGCGTAAAAACTGGGAGGTAAACCCTGTAAACCCTTCTGGCACAGACAAGCCTAAATATTATTGTCTTGATATGTTCCCTTATCCATCAGCTAACGGTCTTCACGTTGGACATTGGAGAGGTTACGTATTAAGTGACGTTATAAGTAGATATAAAATTATGCAGGGCTTTGAAGTTCTTCACCCAATGGGTTGGGACGCTTTTGGTCTTCCTGCTGAAAACTTTGCTATCAAAACTGGGACTCACCCATCTATTGCAACTAAAAACAGTATAGCAAACGTTAAAAGACAGCTCCACGAAATTAGTGCCGTTTATGACTGGTCAAAAGAAGTTAATACAACTGACCCTAAATATTATAAATGGACTCAATGGATTTTTATTCAGATGTTCAAAAACGGACTTGCTTATGAAAAAGAAATGCCTCTTAACTGGTGTGATAACTGTAAAGCAGTTCTTGCAAATGAAGAAGCTACAAACGGTGTTTGTGACAGATGTGGACATACTGTAACAAAGAAAAATCTCCGTCAATGGATGCTTAGAATTACAAAATATGCTGAACGTCTTTTAAATGACCTTGGAAAACTTAACTGGCCAGAAAAAGTTAAAAAAATGCAGTCTGACTGGATTGGTAAAAGTTACGGTGCTGAAATAGATTTCAAAGTTGACGGAACAGACAAAGAAATCAAAGTTTATACAACAAGACCGGATACTCTTTACGGTGCTACATTTATGGTCCTTGCTCCTGAACACCCTGTTATCAAAGATATTACAACAGACGAATATAAAGACGCTATGGAAAAATATATCTTTGACGCAAGCACAAAATCTTCTGTTGACCGTATGACTGATAAAGAAAAAACAGGTGTGTTTACCGGTTCTTATGGTATCAATCCTTTAAACGGTGCAAAAGTTCCTGTTTGGGTTTCTGATTATGTTCTTTCTGATTATGGTACAGGTGCTATTATGTGTGTACCTGCTCACGATGACAGAGATTTTGAATTTGCTAAAAAATTTGGTCTTCCTATTATTCAGGTTATCAAAAAAGAAGGTGAAGAAGTTTCTGAACTTACAGAGGCTTATACTGAACCTGGTGTTATGGTAAACTCTGAACAATTTGACGGTATGCCATCTGAACAAGCTAAAAAAGAAATTCCTGACTTCCTTGAAAAACAAGGTATCGGAAAGAAAACTGTAAACTATAAACTTCGTGACTGGGTATTCTCAAGACAAAGATATTGGGGCGAACCTATTCCTCTCGTACATTGTGAAAAATGTGGTATAGTTCCTGTTCCTGAAAGTGAACTTCCTGTTGAACTTCCTAACGTTGAATCATATCAGCCAACAAGCACAGGTGAATCTCCTCTCTCTGCTATAGATGAATGGGTAAATACAACTTGCCCTTGCTGTGGAGGTCCTGCAAAAAGAGAAACTAACACAATGCCTCAATGGGCTGGTTCATCTTGGTACTATCTCCGTTACTGTGATGTAAACAACGATAAAGAACTTGCAAGCAAAGAAGCTCTTAAAAAATGGTTGCCTGTTGATATGTACGTTGGTGGTATTGAACACGCTGTTCTTCACCTCTTATATGCAAGATTTTACACTAAGTTCTTACACGATATTGGTGTTGTTGACTTTGACGAACCTTTCTTACGTCTTTTCAATCAAGGTATGATTAACAAAGACGGTGCTAAAATGAGTAAATCAAAAGGAAACGTTGTTTCTCCTGATGAACTTGTTGAAAAATATGGTTGTGACTCACTTAGAATGTACGAACTCTTTGTTGGACCACCTGAAGTTGACTCTGAATGGGACGACAGTGGTATCGACGGTGTTTACAGATACCTTAATAAGACTTGGAAGTTTGTTGATGAATACAAAGACAAACTTATCGAACCAACAAAAGAACTTGAACAACTTCGTAACAAAATGATTTATGAAATTTCAAATAGACTTGAAGCTCTTACACTTAACACAGTTGTTAGTGGCTTTATGGAATATACAAATAAAATTGTTGCAAAAGCTAAAGAATTAGGTGGCGTTGACAAAGAAACTATTGAAACTATAATTACTTTACTTGCTCCGTTTACTCCACATATAGCTGAAGAAATGTGGGAATTAACAGGACATAGCGAAAGTGTATATAGACAAGGCTGGCCTGAATATGATGAAAGCAAAATGAAAGAAGACAGCATAGAAATAGCTGTTCAGATTAACGGAAAAGTTAAAGACAATATTAAAATTGCTGTTGACGAAACAAAAGAAAATGCTTTAGCTATGGCTAAAGAAAAACTTGGTGATAAACTTGACGGACTTAACATCGTTAAAGAAATTTATGTTCCAGGTAGAATCGTAAACATTGTTGCAAAATAAAATTTTAGGCTGAAATATTTGAGGCTGTTACTGATGTAACAGCCTTTTTTGTATGCAATTTTAAAAATGTAGCCGATGTAGGTGAAAAGCTAGAGGATTTGAAAATGGTGGTTAAAGAGTGAGGGAAAAGCTAAAGAATTTAGAAATGTAGCCTATGATGAGGAAAGGCTGACGGGTTAAAAATATAGCTGATGTAGGGGAAGTTGATGGGTTAAAAATATAGCTAATGTAGTGGGAAGCTAACGGCTCTAAAACACTAAATAAGTAGTGCTATATTGCGACACTATAATATATTTTTTATAAATATGTTGAATTATTTGATTTTTATTGACAAATTGCAATAAATTGGATATTATATAGATATAAAGTTATTAATTGTATTTTTAAAATAGATTTAATTAAGATTATTTTGTTTTTAATTGTCATATATTGAATTTTGTACTCAAAATATTCTTGATTGCTTGTATTTAAAAATACATAGGTCTATTAAAAGGGGGTTTTTATCTTGAAAGGATTAAAAGAAAAAATAAAGGATTATCTTAAACGTGCTAATTTAATGGACACAGAGTTTGCTAAAAAAAATGCAAAAGCTTTAGTGGAAAAAAATAAGATTAGCCTTATTCTGGCTTGTATAATTGTTGTTATGGGAATAACTATAGGGGTATCTGGAAAAGATATTTCGGAATATAAACAACAGATACAAGACCTTGAAAGTAACGTTACTTCTCTTGAACAGGAAAAAACGGAGTTTGACAGTGTTAAAGCTGGTTACGAACAGGATATTTCTCAGCTAAATGAAAAAGTAGACGAATATTCAAAATATAAAGATTACGAAGTATATAAAGACTACAAAGATAAATATGACAGCTTACAAACAAAATATACTCAGCTAGAAAGCGACTATACTGCACTTAAAGAAAAGAGCGAAAAAGAAAAACAAACTGAAACAACAACTTCTGCAAGCTCAAGCATTGCAAGTGCAAGTAGTGGAAAATCTGCAAGTACAACTGCTTCATCTTCTTCAGGTTCTAGCTACAGTTCATCAAGTAGCAACAATACTCCAGAGGTTGATTCAAGCCAAAATAAATCTCAAACAGTTTACATAACAAAAACAGGCTCAAAATATCATAGTGGAGGCTGTAGATATTTAAGAAAAAGTAAAATAAGCATATCAAAAAGTAACGCTATTGCAAGTGGATATTCAGCTTGCTCTGTTTGTAACCCTTGATTTTAAAATATAATCACAATTTTAAAAGTCACTTATCTATATAAATTAGATGGTGACTTTTATTTTTCGTGATTTTCTTGAAACTCAGTTTTATTTACGGGGATTTTGAAATCTTTAGTTATTTTTTTATAACAATTTTCGCACAGGTCAAAGGAATGTCTTTCACCGTCCATATCTGAAAAATATCCCCATAATTTTTCGGCGTGGAAATAATCATAAATGTTATTATCGTTAGTTTTTTTTATCTTATCCCCACACATATTACAAATTACATCAACTACTTTTTTTTCTGAGATTAACACATCTTTGTAAACTTTCATATTCACCAACCCTCGTACAAAAAAATTGCTATATCCATTATACATTATCGAATAAGATATGTACATAGGTAAAATAATGATATATAATATAATAAAGGAAAATTTGAAATTATTTGTTACTGAAAGGAAATGAAAAAAATGAAGAAAAAATTTGTTCTCGATGTTCATTGTCACACTGTATCTAGTGGCCACGCATACAGTACCGTTACGGAATGTGCGAAGGCAGCATCGGAAAATGGTATTGAACTTATTGCTATAACAGACCACGCACCTGAAATGCCTGGTAGCTGTTCTCATTTACATTTCTTGAATTTAGATGTTATACCTAATGAATTATTTGGAGTTGAGGTTTTAAAGGGTGTTGAGCTTAATATCCTCGACATAAACGGAAAAATTGATTTGCCGAAAAATATTTTGAAAAAACTTGATGTTGTAATCGCAAGCCTTCATATACCTTGTATCGACCCTATGTCATTTGACGCAAACACAGAATGTATCATAAACACTATGAAAAATCCATATATAAAAATCTTAGGTCACCCTGGCGACCCTAGATACCCTTTTGATATTAAAAAAGTCGTTGTTGCATCTGGTGAAAACGGTACTGTACTTGAACTTAACAATGCTTCTTTATCATCACCTGCAAACGGTAGATTTGATGGACCTGAAACTTTTCTTGAAATTTTAAGAGAATGTAAAAGACAAGGCCTACCTATTATCCTTGGAAGTGATTCCCATTTCCACACAAACATCGGTAACTTTTCAGAAGTCGCAAAACTTGTTGATGAAGTTAATTTCCCAGACGAACTTATTCTGAACACTTCTGTCGAAAAGTTCAAAAAATTTATTGGTAAATAAATTTTAAAATGAAAATGTTATATAAATCTTATGCGATTTTGGCTAAAGTTATATAAAAATTGTTGAAAATGCACAAAATTAAAATTTTCTAATTTTACTAGCAATGAAATTTATACGAATAAGTTTTGTTGCTAGTTTTATTTTTGGCTTATAAATTTAGCTAGTATTTTTATATAATAAGATTTTTTGATGTTTTCAAAAATTTTTATACAAACTTGCGAAAAAGTATGTTATACTTAGTTTACTTTGAAAAAAATTAAAATTGGAGGAAGTTTGCTTATGTCTTTGGATAGACAATCGAAAATTAGAAATTTTAGCATAATAGCACACATAGACCACGGAAAATCAACTCTTGCTGATAGACTTATCCAGAAATCAGGTCTTTTGACTGAAAGAGAAATGCAAGAGCAAGTACTTGACAATATGGACCTTGAAAGGGAAAGAGGTATCACAATCAAAGCACAGGCTGTACGTCTTATCTATAAAGCCGATGACGGAGAAGAATATACTCTTAACCTTATCGATACACCGGGTCACGTTGACTTTAATTATGAGGTTTCAAGAAGTCTTGCTGCTTGTGACGGTGCTGTTTTAGTCGTTGACGCAGCTCAAGGAGTTGAGGCTCAAACACTTGCAAATGTTTATCTTGCACTTGATAATGACCTTGAAGTACTTCCGGTAATCAATAAAATTGATTTACCAAGTGCCGACCCTGACAGAGTAAAACAGGAAATTGAAGATATAATCGGTCTTGACGCATCAGAAGCACCTTTGATTTCTGCAAAAGCTGACATCAATATAAAAGAAGTTTTTGACAAAATAATAAAAGATATTCCTGCACCTAACGGAAAAGAAGACGAACCACTTAAAGCGTTGATATTTGACAGCTTTTACGATGCGTACAAGGGTGTTATCGTATTTATGAGAATATTTGACGGCTCTATTAAAAAAGGTACAAAAGTTAGATTTATGGCAACTGGTAAGGAATTTGAAGTTGTTGAAGTTGGTGTGTTTGGTCCTGGACGCTTTATCCCAACTGAAGAACTTAAAGCCGGCGATGTTGGATATTTAACTGCCAGCATAAAAAATGTTTCTGATACACGAATAGGTGATACAATAACAGAGGTTTCAAGACCTACAAAAGAGGCACTTCCTGGCTATAAAAAAGTAAATCCTATGGTTTACTGTGGTATATTCCCTGCTGACGGCTCAAAATATCAAGACCTTAGGGACGCACTTGAGAAATTACAGCTTAATGACGCTTCTTTACAGTTTGAGGCTGAAACATCTGTTGCTCTTGGCTTTGGTTTTAGATGTGGATTTTTGGGACTTTTACATCTTGAAATAATTCAAGAAAGACTAGAAAGAGAATATAATCTTGACCTTGTTACAACTGCACCAAGTGTTATTTATAAAATATATTTGACAAATGGCGAAGAAATTGACCTTTCTAACCCTAGCGATATGCCAGATGTGACAACCATCGTTAAAATGGAAGAGCCTATCGTTAAAGCTGAAATAATTCTTCCTAGTGACTACATCGGAACAGTTATGGAACTTTGTCAACAAAGACGTGGAGAATATATTGGTATGGAATATCTTGAAGAAACTAGAGCTATGGTTACCTATAATCTCCCTCTTAATGAAATTATATACGATTTCTTTGATGTTCTTAAATCTCGTACAAGAGGTTATGCGTCTTTTGATTATGAGTTGATAGGCTATCAAGAATCTAAACTTGTTAAACTTGATATGATGGTAAACAGAGAGGTTGTCGATGCACTTTCATTTATAGTACACGAATCAACAGCCGTTGAAAGAGGCAGAAAAATAGCCGAAAAACTTAAAAAAGAAATACCTAGACATCTTTTTGAAATTCCTATCCAAGCAGCTATCGGCAACAAAATTATTGCTAGGGAAACTGTAAGTGCTATGAGAAAAGACGTTCTTGCAAAATGTTACGGTGGTGACATCACAAGAAAGAGAAAACTTCTTGAAAAACAAAAAGAAGGTAAAAAACGTATGCGTCAGATAGGTAACGTTGAAGTTCCTCAGGCTGCATTTATGAGTGTTCTCAAGCTTGATGAAGAATAAAAGGTGAGATTATGAAAGAAATAAGTATTTATATTCATATTCCTTTTTGTGTGAGAAAATGTCTTTATTGCGACTTTAACTCTTTTTCTGGAAAAGATAGCCGATTTGAAGATTACAAAAATGCCCTTATTTCTGAAATAAATAATTTTGAAAATCCTTATTCAGAGGATTTATTGATTAAAACGATATTCGTTGGAGGGGGAACACCGTCTGTTCTCCCTCCAGAATATATGGAAGAAATTTTTTCGGCATTAAAGACAAAATTTACTTTGGCCGATAATGCCGAAATATCAATTGAATTAAACCCTGGAACAGTAGACAGACATAAGCTGTCTACATATAAAGAAATTGGGATAAATAGGTTAAGCATAGGTGTTCAATCGTTAAATGACAGACTTCTAAAAACACTTGGAAGAATACACAACACACAGCAGTTTATTGAAACTGTTGAACTTGCTAAAAGTGTTGGGTTTAGCAATATAAATTTTGATTTAATGTTTGCACTTCCTAACCAAAGCATTGATGATTTTAAAGAAACGCTTGAAACGGCTGTAAGCCTTGAACCGACACACATTTCTGTTTACAGTCTTATAATTGAGGAGGGGACTCCTTTTTTTGATTTATTTGAAAGTGGAAGGCTAAAAGAACTCCCTGAAGAAGTCGACAGAAAAATGTACTATATGGCAAAAGATATTTTGAAAAAAGCTGGTTTTATTCAATATGAAATTTCAAATTTTGCAAAAAACGGCTATGAGTGCAAGCACAACATCGTTTACTGGGAACGTAAAGAATATATTGGGTTTGGGCTTGGAGCTTGTTCGTTTTTAAACGGAAAAAGGTTTCACAACAACTATAACCTTGATGAGTACATCAAAGGAGAATACTTTGGCTCTGAAGAAGAGTTTACGCCTAAAGATGCTTTTGCTGAGTTTATTTTCCTTGGCTTACGAATGAACAAAGGTGTTTCTGCAAAAGAATTTTATGATTATTTTGGTGAAGACTTATATTGTCTTTTTGGCGATGTAATTAACAAAAACATAGGTCTTGGGTTACTTGAAGAAAAGGGCGACAGAATACGTTTGACAGAAAAAGGGGTTGACCTTTCCAATTCTGTCTTTATTGATTTTTTATGAAACAAGATTTTGGTGGGGTTTTGGTAGGCTTTACAACAAATCAAGCAAACTTATGACGGTGGTTGCTAACATTAATGCAACACCAAGCAAACAGTATCTTTTGGAGGTACTGTTTTTATTTTTGATTTTTTTCTCTAGGCTTGTCTTTGCTCCATAAACACCAGCAATTACAAACAAAAATATGACTACAAAATTTTGAAAAAAGTACATTTTTGAAATATATGCAACGGCACTATCTCCCATAGCCACAATTATAAAAGCTGACGAAAAGCCTAAACTTATACCTTTAGTCAGGGTTATACCAAAAACACCGACAAAGCCATAAGTAAAAAAGCCACACAGCCAAACTGCAAAAATGAATTTGCCATATTTGAAAAAGCTTTCAAGAAATGGAATTTCTACTTTACCATTAACAAAGCTATTCCAGACTGCAAACAACTGTCCAAACTCAATGTCTGATATATTATTCAGAACGAATATGCCCAAAACAACACCTATACTGAATGTTGCTAAAACAAGTGCAAACAGCAATATATTTAAATCTATTATATAACCTTTGAATTTTGCCTTACGTTTCCTTATCCTTGTCATTCGCACAGAAAGTCCCTCCTTAAAAGTGTTTAGTAAAGTATATTCGGCAGGTTGGGTTTTATGCAAAATTAGGGTTTGTAGGGATAAATCTTTTTGAGTAAAAAGATTTAAAAAACTGGTTTTGTGGTGGTTTTGATTTTGGGGTTATATCCGATTTTATCGGAAATCTATTTATTTGCCTACGGCGTGGCATTATTTAGGTAGAAAGATTTAAAAGACTAGTTTTGTAGTGGCTTTAGTTTTTGGGTTTATAATTCGATTTTATCGGAAATCTATTTATTTGCCTACGGCGTGACATTTTTCAAGTAAAAAGATTTAAAAAACTGGTTTTGTGGTGGCTTTAGTTTTTGGGTTTATAATTCGATTTTATCGGAAATCTATTTATTTGCCTACGGCGTGGTACTTTTTGACTG
>CABVAP010000064.1 GCA_902496345.1 uncultured Eubacteriales bacterium | reverse complement strand
TTTTTAAATCTTTTTACTCAAAAAGTTACCACGCCGTAGGCAAATAAATAGATTTTCAATGAAATCGAATTATAAACCCCAAAACTAATCTTTTAAATCTTTTTACTTAAAAAGGTTCACCCCTACAAACCCCAATTTGCAACATAATCATAGTAGCATAAAAAGGATTGCCAGTGGGCAATCCTTTCCCAAACCCATTATGGATTACATATTTTGCAAGGCTCATATCCACTTGCTATAGCCTCACTTCTAGAATTAAAAGTAATTCTATTTTTCTGTGCTGGTAACTTAGAACAGTATTCCGAATGGAATTTTTTAGAATTCTTGTTACCTATGTAAGTGCCACTTTCGACATTAGAGTTGTCCGATTTATAATTTCCAATCTGGCTGTTACCTGCACTAGCTTTACTAGAAGAAGCAACTTTTGTTGTGGTTTCTGTAATAGCTTCTTTAGTTGTGGTCGTTGTTGTAGTAGCCTTTGTTGTCGTAGAATTAACTTTTGTTGTTGCCTCTGTTGTAGGTTCATTAGCTACATCAGTTTTGCCAAAATAAAAACTAATCTCATTTCCGTCAGACATAGCTACAATGTCACCATAATCATAAGTACCATAAACTTGAACACCAAAGTCACTCAAAGTTTTAAGGGTTTCCTGATGAGGGTGACCGTAATCGTTAACCTTAGCAGCCGAAATAACAGCATATTTAGGAGCTACCTTTTCAATAAAGGCTTTAGTACTAGAAGAATGACTTCCGTGGTGTCCGACTTTCAAGACATCAGCAGAAATATCAACACCACTGTCCAAAATTTCTTTTTCAGATAATTCCTCTGCATCTCCTGTAAATAAGAACTTGTTGTTTCCATAAGTCATTTTTATAACAGCAGACCAGTTATTCATATCACTGTAATTATTATTACAAGGCGCAATAATGTCACATTTAACAGCATCATCAAAAGCTATAGAAACGCCAGCTTTGGCTTCGTTTACAGTGATGTTTTTAGCAAGAAGAGCATCTACTATATTTTCAAAACTTTTTGTTGTATGTTGTTTTTTAGGCATATAAAATTGCCCAACATCAAAAGTATTAATAACAGATGCCATTTCAGAAATATGGTCTTCGTGAGGGTGAGTTGCAACGATAACATCAAGCTTGCTAACACCAGCATTTTTTAAATAGTTAACAACAGCACCGTCTTTTGTTTCTCCTGCATCAATAAGCATATTTTTCCCACTAGGGGACTGAATTAATATACTGTCAGCTTGTCCAACATCAATATAATTTACAGTCAAAATTCCACTTGTGTTAGAACTTGCTAAATTTGTAGCTGTTTCATCAGAATTTACCACTTGTGTAGTAGTTGCCTGGTCATATCCACTAGAACTACAAGCAGTAAATCCAGTAAGACAGACAAAAGCAATTAAAAAGGCAAAAATCCCATAAAAGTTTCTCTTTAAGTTTAAAATCATTTTACAATAGTACCTCCTCCAACAATATATTCATCGTCATAGAAAACAGCAGCCTGACCAGGGGTAATAGCTCTCTGAGGTTCATCAAAAACGCAAACCACATCAGTACCCTTAACAGTAATTGTACAAGGTGCTTTTTTCTGACTATATCTAATTTTACCGTAGACTTTGTATTCGCCATCTTTAGGTTCAAAAGCCATAAAATTAAAATCTCTTATAATAACCTCACGTTTAAATAAGTCTTTGTTTTCGCCAATAACTACCTCATTTGTTTCGGGACGTATTTCACATACATACATAGGTTTTCCAAAAGCAAGACCAAGACCTTTTCTTTGACCTATAGTATACTGACTTATTCCTTTATGAGTTCCAAGTATATTTCCGTCAAAATCAACAAAATTACCAGTTTTAATCTCATAGTCGCTGTTTTCTCTAATAAACCCACCATAGTCGTTATCTTTGACAAAACAAATATCTTGACTATCCGGCTTATGAGCAACAACAAGACCTATATCTTCAGCAATTTTTCTAACATCTTCTTTTTCATAATCACCGATAGGCATAAGAGTATGTTTTAATTGCTCTTGAGTAAGGTTATATAAAGCATAAGTTTGGTCTTTTTTGTCAGTTTCAGCAAGTTTAAGAGTATATCTACCTGTAACAGGGTGTTTTACAACTCTTGCATAATGACCAGTAGCAATGTAGTCAGCACCTATCTGTAAAGCTTTAGATAAAAGCACTTCCCATTTTACATATCTGTTACAAGCGATACAAGGATTAGGAGTTGCCCCTTTAACATATTCATCAATAAAATAATCGATAACATACTCTTTAAATTCTTTTTTGAAGTTAAGAACATAGTAAGGTATACCTATTTTAGCAGCAACTGCCCTAGCGTCATCAACAGCAGAGAATCCACAACAGCCACCCTCATTTTCAAGGGTTTCTCTGTCGTCTTCCTGCCAGATTTGCATAGTAACACCAATAACATCATAACCTTGTTTTTTTAAGAGATATGCAGCAACAGATGAATCAACGCCACCAGACATACCTACAACAACTTTTTCAGTCATAACATTTCACCTTAATAAATTATATAATATTAGTAGTCTTCTTCTGGAAGTTCTTCGTGTTCGCTAATATCATTAACAGGTTTTTTAAGACCTTCGATAACGATACCTTCTTTTTGAGCATAGTCCCATAAAGCAGCGTGAAGAGCCTCTTCAGCAAGACAAGAACAGTGAACTTTGATAGGAGGAAGTCCGTCAAGTGCTTCCATAACAGCTTTGTTAGTAACTTCCAAAGCTTCTTTTATAGTTTTACCTTTAACAAGTTCAGTAGCCATACTACTTGTAGCAACGGCAGCACCACAACCAAATGTTTTAAACTTAGCGTCTTCAACGATACCGTTTTCAATTTTAAGATAAACTTTCATAATGTCACCACATTTAGCATTACCAACTGTACCGACACCACTAGCATTTTCAATTTCCCCAACGTTTCTAGGGTTTGTAAAATGGTCCATAACTTTTTCACTATACATATTTTTTCCAACCTTTCGTTATATATCGTTTGTTTTATTATTATAAATCTTTAGAAACTTATTCTTATTATTTGTTTTTGTTATTTTTAACAAATTCCTCATATAAAGGTGACATATCTCTAAGTCTTTGAATAATTGGAGGAAGTTCTTTTATAAGATAATCAACTTCTTCTTCTGTGTTAAACATACCTAAAGATATACGGAGAGAGCCGTGAGCTTTTTCGTGAGGAAGTCCAATAGCGAGAAGAACGTGAGAAGGGTCAAGAGAACCGGAAGTACAGGCAGAACCACTTGATGCACAAATTCCTTTCATATCAAGCATAAGGAGAATAGATTCACCCTCAATAAATTCAAAAGAAATATTTGCATTGTTAGGAAGTCTTTTTTCTCTGTCCCCGTTAAGTCTTGAGTAAGGAACAGCTTTCAAAATTCCATCAATAAGTTTATCTCTTAAATAAGTAAGACGTTTAGTTTCTTCAGGAAGTTCTTTTGTAATAAGTTCAAGGGCAAGACCCATACCAACGATACCAGGAACATTTTCAGTACCGGCACGTCTGTTTCTTTCTTGAGCACCACCGTGAATTAAAGGTTTAATTTTGATACCTTTTCTAATAAATAAAGCACCAATACCTTTAGGTCCATAGAATTTATGTGATGACATAGATAAGAGGTCAATATTCATATCTTTAACGTCGATAGGAAGATGTCCAACAGCTTGAACAGCATCTGTATGGAATATAATTCCTTTTTCTCTGGCAATTGCACCAATTTCTTTAATAGGTTGAATAGAACCGATTTCATTGTTAGCAAACATTACAGAAATAAGGATAGTATCATCTCTAATAGCTTTTTTAAGTTCTTCAAGGTCAACAATACCAAATTCATTAACAGGAAGATAAGTTACTTCATAACCTTTGCTTTCAAGATATTCGCAAGTATGCAAAACAGCGTGATGTTCGATAGCAAGTGTAATAATGTGTTTACCTTTATCAGCGTAGCTTTCAGCAATTCCTTTAATTGCCCAGTTGTCAGATTCAGAACCACCAGCAGTAAAATAAATTTCATTTTTTTCAGCGTTAATGGCTTTAGCAACTTGTTCTCTGCCCTTTTCTACAGCTGTTTTGTTAGCCTGAGCAATTTTGTATATACTAGAAGGATTACCATAGCTTTCAGAAAAATATTTAGTCATAGCCTCAACAACTTCAGGTCTAACTCTTGTTGTAGCAGCATTGTCAAAATAAATAACATCGTTCATTTAAAAAAACATCTCCATTTCTAATTTTTTTCAGCATTGATATATTCATCAACTAAGTCTTTTAAATATATCGAATTAACAACCTCTGAGAGGCTGTCGCTTATCTTTTCCCAAACATTTTTTGTAACACATTTTTTACAGGTTCCACTTCCACAGCTTGTCGCACCTCTTTCAGAAACACATTCAACAACATCAAGAGGTCCTTCCAAAGCACGTAATATATCTCCGACAGAAATTTGATTAATGTCTTTTTCCAAAATATAACCACCTTGAGCCCCTCGTATACTCTTAACAAAACCATTTTTTTTGAGTACAGCGATAAGTTGTTCAAGATATGCCTCAGATATGCCTTGTCTTTCAGCGATACTCTTTAGAGAAACGCAAGACCCATCTGTCGAATGTGCTGCAAGGTCAACCATAGCTTTAAGCCCATATCTTCCCTTTGTCGACACTTTCATAAACTTCACCTCATTAGAGATTATAGTTATAATTTAATTCAAACCAATTTACTTGGTTTTATATAAATATACCACTTTCAAAAATCAAAGTCAAGTAATTTACTCTGATTTATTTTATTTAATTTCAAAAAAATTATTCAAAAAAATATTTTAAGGATTTTGATGCCAAAAATCAAGCATTTTTGATTAACTTTTGCCAACCTATTTTTGTCAAAATTACTGATTAAACTTGTATATCTTTTTTCTGAAATAATTCTGACAAAAAAGCAATAACACTGCAAGCTAAAAAATAGCCTAATTTTCAAAGCTATAAACTACTTTAGCAACTAAAAAAGGTCACTAGTAACACTAGCGACCCATTTTAACTTTATTATTATAAAGATTTAATTGTATCCATAATGTAGTCAGCAAGTTGTTCAGAAGTACAACCGTCATTTCTACCAGTGATAACAAATTTCTTTTCTTTTTGAGTACAAATATCGAGAGCTTCATCAAGTTTTTTAGCTTTGTCAGCATAACCGATATGAGCTAAAAGCATACTACCTGCACGAATGATACTACAAGGGTCAGCATAGATGTCACGACCTTCATCAACCATACGAGGAGCAGAGCCGTGAATAGCTTCAAACATAGCATATTTTTTACCCATATTGATACTACCAGCAGTACCAACTCCACCTTGGAATTCAGCAGCTTCGTCAGTAATAATATCACCATAAAGGTTAGGAAGTACAACAACTTGGAATTGAGTACGACGTTTAGGGTCAACAAGTTTAGCTGTCATAATGTCGATGTACCAGTCGTCAGTTTCAATTTCAGGATATTCTTTAGCAATTTCTTTGAAGATATTAAGGAATTTACCGTCAGTTGTTTTGATAATGTTTGCTTTAGTAACAGCAGTAACTCTAGTTTTGCCGTTTTTCTTAGCATAATCAAAAGCAGCTCTGATGATTCTTTCAGTACCGTCAGTTGTAGCAACTGTAAAGTCGAAAGCTAAATCATCGTCAACATTGAAACCTTTGCTACCAAGAGTATAAGAACCCTCTGTATTTTCTCTATAGAAAGTCCAATCAATGCCCTCTTCTGGGATTTTAACAGGACGAACGTTAGCGAAAAGGTCAAGTTCTTTACGCATAGCAACGTTAGCACTTTCGATGTTTACTTTATCACCAGCTCTAGGAGTAGTAGTAGGCCCTTTAAGAATAACAGGACACTCTTTAATTTCTGCTAAAACATCATCAGGAATAGCTTTACCAGCTTTGATTCTGTTTTCGATAGTGAGGCCATCGATAACTTTAAATTCAACTTTACCAGCTTTAACTTCGTCATCAAGTAAGAATTCAAGAATTCTTTGAGCCTGTTTAGTTATAGCAGGGCCAATTCCGTCACCACCAACGATACCAATTTTAATAGTATCAAGTTTCTGGAAATCAATGAAATCTTTATCAAGTTTCATTTTTTCAACTCTTTTAAGTTGTTCTTCGATAAGAGCTCCAAATTTCTCCTTAGCTGCTTCAATTTTATCCATTTCATTCACTCCTTAAAGTATGTAAGTATTAATTATTATATATATTCAGACTCTGTCTATTAAGCTTATAGACATACCTCTGGATTAATCTTCTTTTTTGCCTGCCTCATATTTTTCAATTTCAGCAAGAGCAATTTTTTCAAGTTCCTTGTCACCGATAGCAGTAACACGACCCTCAACATATTGTTTGTCAACCCATTCTTTAATAGCGACAACAACAGGGTGTTTTTTGTCATAAGATTCAGCCTCTGTAAGGTTAAAGAAAGTATTTATCCAATGTGCAACACCAGCAAGACCGGAAGTTTTGGAAACAGCAACTTTACAAGGTCTGTTTAATAATTTTTCAGTATCGAAAATATTGTAAATTTCCTCATTTTTGAGTATACCGTCTGCGTGGATACCAGCTCTTGTCATATTGAAATCTCTACCAACAAAAGGAGTCATAGGAGGAATATCATATCCAATTTCACTTTTGAAGTAGTTAGCAAGTTCTGTGATAACAGTAGTGTCCATACCATCAAGGGTACCTCTAAGCTGAGCATATTCCATAACCATAGCTTCAAGAGGAGTGTTACCAGTTCTTTCACCGATACCAAAGAGAGAAGTATTAACTGAGCAAGCACCGTATAACCAAGCATAAGACGCATTTATAACAGCACGATAGAAATCATTGTGACCGTGCCATTCAAGCATTTCCTTAGGAACTGCTGCGTGGTGGTGAAGACCATATATGATACCTTGAACACTTCTAGGAAGAACAGTACCAGGGAAAGTAATACCATAACCCATAGTATCACAAGCTCTAATTTTGATAGGTACGCCAGTATCTTTAGAAAGCTTCATAAGTTCACTAGCAAAAGGAACAACAAAACCGTAGAAATCAGCTCTGGTAATATCCTCGAAGTGACATCTAGGACGAATACCTGTTTCGATACATTGGCTGATAACGTCAATGTAATGTTTAATAATTTCACTTCTTGTCATATTCATTTTGTAGAATATGTGGTAGTCAGAACAGCTTACAAGAATACCAGTTTCCTGAATACCGATAGATTTAGCAAGTTCAAAGTCCTTTTTAGAAGCTCTTATCCAAGTTGTAACCTCAGGGAATTTATACCCTTTTTCAAGGCATTTATAAACAGCCTCTTGGTCTTTTTTAGTATATATAAAAAATTCACTTTGTCTGATAATTCCCTTAGGGCCACTAAGTCTGTGGAGCATATCAAAAATTCTTGAAATCTGCTCAACAGTATAAGGCTCTCTTGACTGCTGACCATCTCTAAAAGTTGTGTCAGTAATCCAAATTTCATCAGGCATATCAATAGGAACTATTCTGTGGTTAAATGCAATTTTAGGAACTTCCTCGTAATTATACAAAGTTCTATAGAGGTTAGGCTCTTTTACATCTTGAAGAGGATAGTTAAATTCCTGTCTTTCAAGCAAATTAGTTCTTTCATTAAAAGTAAACATTACACTAATACCTCCCTTAATTAATTAAAAATATTCACTATATTTCATTTTACCTAAAATTCTAATTAATGTCAACTAATTTTAATGCAAAATGGCATTTTCTATAAAAACAAATTCAAAATATCAAAATAAAAAAATTTTTTACACCTATTTTTAAGGGGATTTATCTCAAAACAAGTTAATAAATTAAAATATTATGAATTTTTTTAATTTTTTTAATTCATTTTTGTACAAAATTAAAACATAAAATTTCAGAAACAAATCCAAATTAAAAAAAGTTTTTAAAATCATAATTTAAAAACTAATCAAGTAAAATATTAATATCAATCAAAATAAAAATCAAAAACATAAATTGCAAATAAAAAAAATAGGAGGTGAATGTATTGTATTTTAACACAAACTTAAATGATATTCCAAATCAGTTTAAACAATTTTCAGTTAATACACTTAATACACAAGGGAACAAAACGAAAAAAAATATTGATAGACCAAATGTTGTAAACAGAAATAGCGAACAAGAAAAAAATAAACAAACACAAAATAAGCAATTACAAAACGTTCCAGATTGTAAATTAACAATGAACGATAGAATATTTATATTTTTAATACTTATAATTTTTTTTGATATGGTTTAAAAATATATCAATAAAAAGTATCAAACTCTTGAGAACCTTATAAATTATAAAGGCAATACCGCATAATTCGATAAAACAGGTTTGAGATAATATTTTTCAGTGCAAGGAAAAAGCTCGCAATCATAGTCGGAGCCTATGATAAGAGGTTATGACGCAGCAATGGGAAATATCAGCCAAAGCTGTAAAATTATAATTGTGCGGTATTGCCTAAACTTAAATTTTCCATTTTAAGTGAATATCTCAAGAGTTTATTTTTGTAACAACAAACTTTATTTTTCTTTAGGGTCAAATATAAGTGCCATAATAAAGGCAAATACAATAGCAGATGTAATTCCAGCAGCTGACGCTTTAAGTCCACCCGTAAGGACACCAATAATTCCAACTTGGTCGACTTCGTTCATAACACCTTTTGCAAGAGTATAACCAAATCCGGGCAAAGGAACGGTTGCCCCTGCTCCAGCAAAGTCAACTAATGGCTGATATAAACCAAGTCCACCAAGTATACACCCTAAAACAACAAATAGGACAAGAATCCTAGCCGATGTCATTTTTGTTTTGTCAATCAAAATTTGACCTATAATACAAATTACTCCACCGACCAAAAAAGCATATAAATAATCCATTTTTACCCTCCCTTTCTTTAGCAATTTTCGATAACAACAGCGTGAGCAATTCCTGGTATACTTTCACCTTGCTGAACGCTTGTAGAACTCATTAAAGCACCTGTCGGGATAAATAAAATTTTCTTTAATTTTTTTTCTTGTAATTGCTTATAAAAATATCCGGAAAAAGTAACAGCAGAACAAGCACAACCACTACCACCTGAATGGGTATCTTGTTTATCTTTGTCAAATATTTCGACACCACAATCTGTATAATTTTTAGATATGTCTATGCCCTCTTTTTTCAATAATTCAATAGTTAATTCCTTACCAACATATCCCAAATCACCAGTTATAATAAGGTCATAATAATCAGGTGTAATATTAAAATCCTTTAAGTTACAAGCGATAACATCAGCCGCAGCGGTAGCCATAGCCGCCCCCATATTGTTAGCGTCAGTTATTCCAAAATCAACAATCTTTCCGGTAGTAACTCCAGTAATATACGGACCATTTCCACTATCACTTAAAACAGCAGCACCGTCACCGGTAACTGTCCAAGTTGAAGTTAAAGGTCTTTGTGTTCCAAGTCCTAAAGGAAATCTGAATTGTTTTTCAGCGGCACAAAAATGACTTGATGCTCCAACTAAAACTTTAGATGCTCCACCACCATCAATTATAATTGAGCCAAGGGAAAGACCCTCACCGAATGTAGAACAAGCACCATATAGACCGAAGAAAGGACGTTCAAGTTCTCTTATACCATAGGCACTACCTGTTCCTTGATTTAATAGGTCACCAGAAAAAATATATTCAATATCGTTCATAGATAATCCTGCTTTTTTAACGGCAAGTGAAAGATTATCTGTAACGGTTTTACTTTCAGCCTTTTCCCAACTAGACTCACCGTCAACAGAATTTTTTAATATAACATCAAAATATTTTCCTAAAGGCCCCTCACCCTCTTTTGGACCAACAGTTGACGCTGTCGATACAATATATATCTTTTTGTCTAGCTTAATGGATTGTTTTCCGATATGTTTAGCCAAAATAACACCCCCAATTACTTGATAAAATAGTAAACTATACCGACAAAAACAGACGTCAAAACGCCATATAAAATAACAGGACCGGCAACAATAAATATTTTTGCCCCAAGACCGGTTATAAGACCCTCTTTTTTAAATTCAATAGCCGGAGATGTAACGGAGTTAGAGAAACCGGTAATAGGAACAATTGAGCCGGCACCGGCAAATTTTCCAAGTTTTCCATATAATCCAAGACCGGTTAAAAGAGAAGCAATAAAAATAAGAACAGATGACGTATAAATACCTGTTTCATTTTGTGTAAAACCAAGTTCTTTTAAAGAATTTGTTACAAATTGACCGATACAGCATATTATCCCCCCGACGATAAATGCCTTAATACAGTCAGTAAATATATGACTGTTAGGTGACGCTTTTTCGACCATTTCTTGATATATCTTTTTGTTTTTTGCTGAATTTTTCATAAAAAACCTCCTAAAAAAATTAATCAACGGTAAAAAATCCCGGAACAAAATAGTATAAAAGTGAACCAACCATTTTACCAAAAGCTATAGAAAAGACAAAATACATCATACCTTCTTTAATTCTGCCTCTTCTTGAGAGTATAGGAACAACGTCTAAAATTTCTGCAAGAGAAACGGCAAGACAACCGTAGAATATTCCAATACAAAGACTAAATAAAAGCACAACAAAAGAACCAACAGGGATACAATAATCAATTAACATAGTTGATGTACCAAATATACCACCCCATATAATAGCCTCTTCATAAAACTTGATATATTTTTCAGTATTCGTCTTTTGAGCAAGTCGTGGCACAATACCGATTATAGCGATAAATGCAAAGACAGCACCTGCAATAACAACTCCACCACCAAATCCCATTAAAATCAGGACTATACTTTTTAATATTGTCATTTTTCGCCGTCCTCTCTGATTCTTTCTGTGTTAAGTGTATCAATTATGTTGTCAGTAACTTCAGATTCATAAACAGACATTTCGACTTCAATGGGAGTTGGGTCTTCAGTAATTTTTTTACCGGAAAAATGATTAAAGAAAACGATAATTCCAACGGCAAGACCTAATGAATAAGGTAAATTAATCAAAATAGGATTTTCAACTTTTTCATTAAAAAATATATAGTAGTAATTTTCAAAAACTGTTGCCATTTGTGCGTCAGAGTGGAAACTCATAATAGCAGTTGACGAACCGCCGGCAAGAATAACCATAACAAAAATTATTTTCAAAACTTTAATTAGCTTGCTATCTTTTTTCTTTTCGGCGGAATATTCAATAATAGTATCTATTTCACCAACATTGTTTATAGTATGCCCCGGCAAAGCCTTGTCTATAGCACTTATAATATCAATAATTGTAACAAGATAATTTTTCTTTTTATTTTTTTTGCTTTTTTTATTTTCTTGACTGTCGTTGTTGTCTTTTATCTCAAGCAATTTAATATTTTTAACTCTTTTAGCAAGATTTTCAGGTGCAAAAACCTCTGCAATATCCTTTATATAAATAGATTTTCTTTCAGCGATAGAAGCCTTTTTTGCCGGCTTAATGTATATATCCAAGTTAAGCCCTCCTTTCTAAACTTTCACTATAAACGAAAGTTCCATTTTGCTCCTTATCATCACCGATTATTTCATTAACACCATAATATATAATTCCCCCTATTAAACAAATTATAAAAAATATCAAAATAAATTTTCCAAGTCGCATAAACACAAAATCATCTCCAAAAAAGTTATACTATTATTTTTCAAAAAAAAAATAATTTTATTCAAAAAACAAAAAAAGACTGTTAAAAAACAGTCTTAGAAAAATCATAATGTGTTTATGACTTATTATAGTTAAAATAAAGTTTTTACAAAACCAGTATTGTTTAAGTTGTAGCACTTTCTTTTTTCACAGCTTTTATAAGAGAAATTCTATTTTCCTCGACTTTCTCAGCATAAAAAGTGTAGTCATCTGTTTCAAAATGAAAATCTTCATTGATTTCCGGAATATGCCCCATTCTGCCGATAAAAAACCCGCTCATAGTGTCGTATTCTTCATCTTCATCAACTTCAATTCCAAGATATTCGCAAGTTTCCTCGTAGTTAGCTTTTCCGTCAATATAAAAATTAATTCCGTCATCTGAAATTACTTCCGGTTTTTCTTCATCATCGTATTCATCAAGGATATTTCCCATAACTTCCTCGATAAGGTCCTCCATAGAAACGATACCAAGAGTTCCACCATACTCATCAAGAACAACGGCAAGATGAATTTTATTTTCTTGCATTTCTTTAAATAGTTCGTCATTTTTTTTAGTAAAAGGTACAAAAAACGGCTCCATAAGTAACGCTTTCAAATCAAAATTATTTTTTCCAAACATAATAAAGTGTTTCATAGCGTCTTTTATGTGTAGTATTCCAACAATATTGTCTATAGTTTCCTCATAGACAGGTATTCTAGAATATTTTTCATCAAGTACAATTTTTATAATGTCATCTATACTAGACTCTATAGATATTGCAACAATGTCTTTACGATGTGTAACAATATCGCCGGCAGTCTTGTCGTCAAATTCAAAAACATTTGCAATCATTTCTCTTTCATCATCATCAATAGCACCTTTTTCCCCACCCGCATCAATCATCATCATAATTTCTTCTTGGGTGA
>CABVAP010000063.1 GCA_902496345.1 uncultured Eubacteriales bacterium | reverse complement strand
GGCTTGTGGGTGTGGGCAAAGCCCACGGTTTTAATAGGGTGGTGGGGCAAAGCCCCACGGTCTTTACATCGACAACTTCTAATTTGTAAAAAAGAGCCGTTGCAAAGTAACGGCTCTTTCATATAAAAATTCATTTATCTTTCTAGGGAAATGTCAAAATTTAAAACTATCTAAATTCAAATCCTTGACGTTGTCTTGATATATTATTCAGAAAACATTGGAGTCGAAAGGTATCTTTCACCTGTGTCAGGAAGTAAAGCAACAATAACTTTACCCTTGTTTTCAGGTCTTTTAGCAAGTTCAGTTGCAGCCCAAACAGCAGCACCAGAAGATATACCAACAAGGAAACCTTCTTTTCTTGCAATAGCACGACCAGTTGCAAAAGCGTCATCATTCTCTACTTTAATAACTTCATCATAAACTTTAGTGTTAAGAGTTTCTGGAACGAAACCAGCACCGATACCCTGAATTTTGTGAGGACCAGATTTACCCTCTGATAAAACAGGAGAACCAGCAGGCTCAACAGCAACAACTTTAACATTAGGATTTTGAGATTTAAGGTATTCACCAACACCAGTAATTGTACCACCAGTACCAACACCAGCAACGAAAATATCAACTTTTCCGTCAGTATCGTTCCAGATTTCAGGACCAGTTGTTGCTTTGTGATAAGCAGGGTTAGCAGGGTTAGTGAACTGACTAGGGATAAAACTGTTAGGAATTTCTTTAGAAAGTTCTTCTGCTTTTTCGATAGCACCTTTCATACCTTTAGCACCTTCTGTAAGAACAAGCTCAGCGCCATAAGCTTTAAGAAGATTTCTTCTTTCAACGCTCATTGTTTCTGGCATAGTTATAATAATTCTATAGCCTCTAGCTGCTGCAACAGAAGCAAGACCAATACCAGTATTTCCAGAAGTTGGCTCTATAATTACAGAGTCTGATTTTAAAAGTCCTTTTTCTTCAGCTTCATCAATCATTGCTTTTGCGATTCTGTCTTTAACAGAACCAGCAGGATTAAAGTATTCAAGTTTGCCAAGGATAGTAGCCTCTAAATTATGTTCTTTTTCATAATTAACAAGTTCAATTATAGGTGTACCGCCAATAAGGTCTGTGATTTTAGTATAAATTTTTGCCATTCTAAAAGCCTTCTTTCATATAAACAATTATTATATTCTGAGTGCAACTATAAAATTATAGTCGCACCCATTCCTTATTTTTGATTAATATTATTTTACTGCAGCAAATGCGTCATCTAATGCTTGAATTAAGTCATCGATGTTTTCAGTACCGATAGAAAGTCTGATTGTGTTAGGTTTAATACCTTGTTCTTCAAGTTCTTGTTCATTGCACTGAGAGTGAGTAGTAGTTGCTGGGTGGATAACAAGAGATTTAGAGTCAGCAACGTTAGCAAGAAGTGAGAAAATTTCAAGGTTATCTATAAATTTGTGAGCTTCTTCCACTCCACCCTTGATTTCAAAAGTAAAGATTGAACCAGCACCGTTAGGGAAATATTTTTTGTAAAGTTTGTGGCTTGGTTCAGATTCAAGAGATGGATGATGAACAGCCTCAACTAATGGGTGATTATTTAAGTAATCAACAATTTTAAGAGCATTTTCAACGTGTCTTTCAACTCTTAAAGAGAGTGTTTCAAGACCCTGTAAGAAGATGAAAGCGTGGAAAGGTGATAAAGTAGCACCAGTATCACGAAGTAAAATAGCTCTGATATAAGTAACGAAAGCAGCAGGTCCAACAGCTTTTGTAAAGCTAACACCGTGGTAAGATGGGTTTGGTTCAACAAATGCAGGGAATTTTCCAGAAGCTTCCCAGTCAAATTTACCACTGTCAACGATAACACCACCGATAGCAACGCCGTGACCACCGATAAATTTAGTTGCACTGTGAACAACGATGTCAGCACCATATTCGATAGGTCTGATGAGGTAAGGAGTAGCGAAAGTTGAATCAATTACAAGAGGAATTTTATGAGCGTGAGCAATTTTCGCAACTTCTTCAATATCAATAATGTTTGAATTTGGGTTACCTAAAGTTTCAATGAAAACAGCTTTAGTATTTTCTTTGATAGCTGCTTCAAAAGCACCTTCTTCTGCAGGGTCAACAAAAGTTGTTTCGATACCATATTCAGGAAGAGTATGTTCAAGTAAGTTGTAAGTTCCACCATAAATAGTTTTAGAAGCAACAATGTGGTCACCAGCTTTAGCAAGTGCCTGAATTGTGTAAGTAATAGCGGCAGCACCAGAAGCTGTAGCTAAGGCAGCAACACCACCTTCAAGAGCAGCAATTCTTTGTTCAAATATATCTTGAGTTGGGTTAGTAAGACGACCATAGATGTTACCAGCATCTCTTAAACCAAAACGGTCAGCTGCGTGCTGAGAGTTGTGGAAAACGAAAGAAGTAGTTGCATAAATAGGAACTGCTCTAGAGTCAGTAACTGGGTCAGCTTGTTCTTGTCCAACGTGTAATTGTTTAGTTTCAAATCTCCAATCTTTTTTTGCCATAGTAAAAAATCTCCTTTGATAAAATTATTTTGTATAGTAAGTATTTATTTAACATTTGTAAATTTTTATTTATAGTAGTAATAGATAATTCAGTATTAACAACACATTCGCTCAAACAATCTTTCAACGTAATATTTTTTCATATTTCATACCGCCTTTCTATTAATTTATATTTCCTATAGAATTAGTATGTTTTTAGTATATCAGATTTTTAAAATTTGTCAATACTTTTTTAAAAAATTTTTTTAAATTTTCTAAATCGATTGTACAACCAACTAAAATTATAACATAAAATGGCTAAAGATTAAACATCTAAATCCGAAACTTCCAATTTTCGACTAAAGGTGGCTAATCTAAAGTTTTTGCAAAAGCTTTATTTTTTGAAACCTTTTTCTATCGCAAAAAGGTTTCAAACTTCCAAAAAAGCTCCAAGAGCATTAAGACCTTGGACTTTGCCCCACGGTCTTTTACCCCTACAACTTCTAATTTTCAAACCAATCAAATAGTATTTTTGAGGACCTCGCCTATAAGCTTTGTAAATAAGGTGTAATCGTAAACTTCATCGTCTGTCCACCCTTTTCTCTGGAAATTCTTTTCAAAGGAAATCATACCCGTAACATTCTTGTCATCGTCATAAATAAGACATTGTATTGTTGAATAAATAAGCTGTCTAGAAAAATCAGAGTGTACGTCAGGATTTTTCAACTCTATACCTGTAGAACTGTGTACAACAAAAACACCGTTTATGTTAAAATTCTTTAAATAATCACTTTTGTAAATGTATTTTGCATTGTCGTATAAGTTTGCAATTTCTCCCCAAAAGTAAAGCCTTTTAAGTTCCTCACCCCAAAATATAACAATACGGCTTAATTGCCTTAAACTTCCAATGCTTTCAAGAGCTTCATAAATCCCCTCTTTTTTTCTTTTAAGCAAAGTTTGGAGTATACTACAAGAAAATTCTGTATTCTTTTCTCTAGACTCAATAGATAATATATTCCTTTGGTCTTTTTTCTCACAATTGCCAAAGTCAATGTTTTCGTCATAAATTACATATCTGTTTTTTCCTTTTGCCTTTGCAATTTTAAGACAAATATTAGATATTTTTATAAGCTCGTCAATAGTTTGTCCGTTTTCTGGATATTTAACACTACCCATAGATACAGTCAAATTAAACTTGTCTTTTATATTTTTAAATTTTCTTTCTATCGTCATTCTTATAGCCTTTAAATAGCTTCTAAGTTCCATATTGTCGTTAAATCCAGAAAATACAATAGTAAAAGAATCTCCGTGAAATCTTCCAACAACGCCTCTGTCCCTAACAATTTCATCTAATGTATCAGCAACTTCTTTCATAATTTCGTCACCGAAAAGGTATCCAAAGTTGCTATTGATAAATTTAAAATTATCCAAATCTATCATAACTATATGCACAGAGAAATTAGGCTTTTTAGCAAGAACATTTGTCGTATATCTAATAATTGACTCTCTGTTTAATAAACCTGTAAGTGCATCTCTACCTGTCTGCGCAATGTTGTTTTTTGCCTCCTCTGAACTAGCTGTAAGCACTCCAACAACACATATAGGTTCATTATCCAAGTATAACGTTTGCCCCTTAAATACATTATAAACCTTTTCATTATCAGCATATATTTTAGAATTATTTATTTCATAATAAAAATTCCTTGCCCCACCCTCAATATCTCTACAGAGCTTTTCAAAAGATGTAAGATTTTTATCTTTTATATAGTGGTTAGAAAACATATATTCTTTCCAATTAGAAAATTTATCATTATAAATTTCTATATCTTGATTTTTATTTATCCAGTAAATACGAATACTTTCTGTCTTCATCGAATATTCAAAATATATTTCGTTAATAAGATTTAATAAAGTTCTCTGCTTTTTTATTTCTATTTTTTGTTCTGAAATAACATTTCTAAGATTGTCAATAGTGTAAATATCCGTATAAATTCTTTTTTTGTCATTATCGCCATCTACAATAATTTTACTCTCTAAAAACACCCACCAGTAGACATCAAAACTATCTTTAAGTCGTGCTACAATATAAGAAAGCTTTTCAGTTGAAAGACATTCAAAATATTTTCTAACATTTACCCTATCATCTTCACAGATATTTTTTAAAAATGATTTTAACTTTTTATCCCCGATAAAAGTAAAAAATTCAGGCATTGCACTAACAACATTATAATATCCATCTATAATAACATTACTTACCATTTAAAACACTCCCCCAGAAAACACGTTCATAATGTCAAAATTTTGTATATCACTCTTTATTTTCTTTAGTTTCGCCTTCATTACTTTTTTTCACATAATCAAGAATTTTATCCATAACCATTTTATCACCTGTCAAAGAAAATAAAATATCATAAAAATATTTAGAAGCGTCAAGATTACCCTGTTTTTTTGTATTTTCCGCAAAATTTGCTGCAAGAGTAATAATTTTAGGATTAACCCCCATAGGGATACCTATACTGTCACAAATTTTCTTCATTTCCTCAGCAGACGGAGGATTTACGGTCATACCTTTTTTACGCGAGACAGTTTCTATCTTTCGTAAAGCTGCCTTGTTAGGTTTAAAATAATGTGCTAATATATACATATTTATAGCCAAATCCAAATCCTTTTTAGTTTCGTAATATCTTCCTAAGTTATAATAACAAAGGGCAATCTGGCTTAAATCATAGCTATAATTAAAGCAATTTTTAATAAGTTCAAAAAAACTTTTATACTGTTTTTTGTTGTATTTAAGTTCAGCAAGGTCAAGCATAGCACTAACACTTACAGGATTCCAAAACAAAGCATTTTCATAGGCTTTTTCAGCATCTTCATCTCTGGAAAGTTTAAAAAGGCAAAAACCATATATTCTATATAAGTAAGAGTAATTAAAAGGTGTTGGTTTAACGTACCTACCTTTTTTGTATATTTCTGTGTATATACACAATTCAAAAAGACTGTTTAAACTAACATAGTCAAAATTTTCTTCCGTAATACCGTCATTTATTATGTTAGACAATATTTTTTCAGCCATTTCAGAGGCTTTTAAGTAATTACATTCAAAAATTTCTTTTTCTATCTGTTCTATTTTGTTTTTAATATCAACGCCGTCTTCTTGAAGAACTTTTCCAAACAAATCTTTTTCCTCATCAGAGAGCATATCATAAATCATTTTGCCTGTTTCACGACTTATTTTTTCAGCAAACGGTGATTGTTTATATTCAGCAGTTTGCTCCATAATGTATATAACATCTTTTTCAAGTTCCCCAGTAAGTCCAAGTTTTATTTTATCCATAATCTGTTCAAATTCCATACAATATCCCCCTTTTTACTTACTAAACCTTGTAGCATAACCACAAGTTTTACAAAGCTTTTCGACAGCTTTTCTTGCTGTAAAGCCGTCATAAAAATCAATCGCCCTTTTAGTATTCAATATTTCATTAATTGACTTTTCAAATAGGTTTCCAAAAACAATATCTCCCTCGTGGTCAAGACAACAAGGGATAACACTACCGTCAGAAAGCACCCCTATTTGGTCACGAAGACCATAACAAAAACAGTCAATATTTTCGTCATCTTTTGAAATATCGGGCCACTCAAACTTTTCAGCTTGTTCGACATAAAGAAATTTTTTTATAGTCAAATTTTTTCCCTTGTGTAATATACTGTTATCTATAGTATACTCAAGTTGAAACTCTTTTTCAAGTATTTTTAAAATGTCATCGTTTAAAGCATTGTCAGCCTTTGTAAATTCACCGTCAATATTCCATAGTCTAAGCAAACAAATTTTTTCCTTATCGACAGCTTTTTTTGCAAAATCCGTTATATTCTTTATATACTCTTTTAAGTCTATCTTTTCATCATTAGCCTCAAAACTGTGCAATGAAATATTTATTCTGTGAAAACTTTCGCTGTTTAAAAGTATTTCGCCCTTTTCTTTAAGTAAAGTACCATTAGTAGTTATGTTTACTTTAAAACCATATTCTTGTGCTATGTCTAAAATTTCTTTAAGCTGTGGGTGTAAAAGAGGTTCGCCCAAAACGTGCAGATAAATAAATTTTCCAAACCCCTTTAACTTTTCAGCAATAATTCTAAATTCGTCAGCAGTCATAAACTTAGCATTTCTTTTTGTTTTAGGGCAAAATTTACAATTAAGATTACATACATTTGTTATTTCCACATACATTTTTTTAAATTTTCGCATAAATATAAACTCCATAATATTGACAAAATAAAATCATTCAACTATTATTATAATAAAGAAGCTATTAAGTTTTCAACTATTTTTTAAGTAAACTATATAAAAGTTTATTTATCAGGAGGTTTATTTATGAAATTGATGTTTGCATCAGACATACACGGCTCTGCATATTACTGCCAGAAAGTAAAAGATATTTATGAAAAAGAGAATTGTGATAAATTAATTTTGTTAGGTGATTTATTATATCACGGTCCAAGAAATGACTTACCAAAAGAATATAATCCAAAAGAAGTAATAAAGATTTTAAATTCTATGAAGACAGAACTTTTGTGTGTAAGAGGAAATTGTGATTGTGAAGTTGACCAAATGGTGTTAGACTTCCCTATTCTTGCCGACTATATGTATTTATATCTTGACGGAAAGCCAGCATTTGTAACACACGGACATAAATACAACAATGAAAATCTTCCACCATTAGGCAAAAGTGATTTGTTAATTCACGGACATACACACGTACAAGCATTTGATGTATTTGATACACACACATATATCAATCCAGGTTCAGTTTCAATACCAAAAAACGGAAATGAAAACAGCTATATGATTTATAGCGATAAGAAATTCACTATTAAAAATCTTGAGATGAACCCAATAAAAGAATTTAATATCTAAAAAAAAATTATATTTCTAAAACCAACAAAAAGACTTGCTATTTTTGTAGCAAGTCTTTTTGTTATTTAATTTACATCGCTTTGATTTTTTATATTTATTTAATCGTTTGACCCACAAAAAAACAGCCGTTTCAAAGGCTTAAAACCTCTAAAACGACTGTCATTCATCTATTTTGATTTTTAAAAAATCATAGATTTTGTAACTCTATAAATTATTTATCCATACCGAAATAAGTAAGAGCATTGTTGTAGCAGATGTCAGAAACAAGTTTACCAGCAAATTCAATATCATTTGCGTATTCACCGTCTTCAATCCATTGACCAATGATGTTACATAAAATTCTTCTAAAGTATTCGTGTCTTGGGTAAGAGAGGAAACTTCTTGAGTCAGTAAGCATACCGATGAATTTACCAAGAACACCAAGGTTACCTAATGCTTTAATTTGAGCTTCCATACCGTCTTTGTTATCGTTGAACCACCAAGCAGTACCGAACTGAATTTTAGAAGGAGCTTCACTAGATTGGAAACAACCTAAAATAGTACCGAATACTTGATTGTCAGCTGGGTTACCAGCAAAGATAATAGTTTTAGGAAGATTGTTTTTGTACTCTAAAGAGTCAAGAAGATTTGTTAAACCTTCAGCACTAGACCAGTCAGAAATACAGTCAAAACCAGTATCAGGGCCCATTTTTTCAAACATTCTAGTGTTGTTGTCACGTTTGATGTTCATATGAAGTTCCATAGCCCAACCACGTTTTGCATATTCAGAACCAAGGAATTGCATAAGAGCAGTTTTATATTTGTCGATTTCGTCTTTTGCAAGTTTTTCGCCTTTAAGAGCTTTCGCAAAGATTGCTTCAACTTCATCTTCTGTTGCAGGAGCAAAAGGAACATAAGTGAAAGCGTGGTCAGATGCACAACAACCCATTTTTTCGAATAAATCCATTCTGCTTTTTAAAACGTCAACAAGATTTTTGAAAGATTTAATTTCAGTTTTTGCAACGTCAGCAAGAGTTTTGATATATTCAACGAAAATTTTAGCATCGATATTTAATGCTTTGTCAGGTCTAAAAGCAGGTAATACTTTTAAGTCGATAGTTGGGTCATCTTTGATAAGCTGGTGATATTCAAGAGTATCAGCAGGGTCATCAGTTGTATTTACGATTTTTACGTTAGATTTTTTAATAAGTTCACGAACTTTGAAATCATCTTGTTGAAGGAGAGCGTTTACTTTGTCAAAAACTTCTTTAGCGTTATCTTCTGTCAAAGGTTCATAGATACCGAAAAATCTTTGAAGCTCAAGGTGAGTCCAGTGATATAAAGGATTTCCGATAGCATACTGAATTGTTCTTGCCCACATTTTAAATTTTTCAAAGCTAGAAGTTTCTTTTCCAGTGATATATTTTTCATCAATACCTAAAGAACGCATAGCTCTCCATTTGTAATGGTCGCCACCAAGCCAAGCCTGAGTAATATCTTCAAAGTTTTTGTTTTCATAAATTTCTTTAGGACTTAAATGACAATGGAAGTCAAAAATAGGCTGTTCTTTAGCGTAATCATTAAATAATTTTTTTGCAGTTTCATTTTTCAATAAAAAGTCTTTATCAATAAAGTTCATATTATAATTACCTCCAATTATTTGTGCGAATACACATTCAAAGTTCTGTTTTTAGAAAATTCTATATGCTGTTTCATTTTTTTAGAAGCAACGTCAAAATTTTTTGAAATAATGTTGTCAATTATATCTAAATGCTCACTTCGAGAAGGGGTAATATCGTGTAAAGTACCTGTAAGAATTCTAATTCTTTGACTTTGAACACGAATAACCTCCATAATCTCAGCTATATAGTGGTTGTTATAAAATTCAGTTATATAAGAGTGAAATTCATCATCAACGTTATAAAAATCTATAGGGTCAACATCATCAGAGGAAAAATAATTTTTAAATTCAATCATTTTTTCTTCAGAATAGTTAGAACCAAACTCCAAAATAGCATTTGGCTCTACCAGTTCTCTGAACTGGTAGATGTCCAAAATATTTTTTAAAGAGATTTCTGTAACGATTACACCTTTTTTAGGGATTATTTTAATAAGTTTTTCTTGCTCAATTTTGTTAAGAGCCTCCCTTATAGGTGTTCTGCTTGAGTTAATTTCTTCAATAAGAACCTTTTCATCAAGAAAATCACCGGGTGCATATTCACAGCTTATTATTTTATCTTTGATATATTTGTAAGCCTTATCTTTTAAGGTTTCCTGTCGCATTAAAGGGTTACGCCGTCCTTAAAGATTGAAATTTCTCTGTAGTCGTGAATTTCATTTTTAGTTTTAATTTCGTTAGACGCAACTTTTAATATATATTCAAAGAATTCTTCTGAAAGTTCATCCATAGTTTTACCTTCAAGTAAAGCACCGGCATTAAAGTCTATCCAATCTTTCTTTCTGTTGTATAAGTCAGAGTTTGTAGAAATTTTGATAGTAGGAACAGGTGCTCCAACAGGTGTACCACGACCGGTAGTAAAGAGGATAATGTGACAGCCGGAAGCCATTAAACCAGTAATAGCAACGATGTCATTACCAGGTCCTTTAAGAAGGTTTAAACCAGGAGTTGTAGCTTTTTCAGCATAACCAAGAACGTCCATAACGTTGCTTGTACCACCTTTTTGAGTACAACCAAGAGATTTATCCTCTAAAGTTGAGATACCACCTTTTTTGTTACCAGGAGATGGGTTTTCATAAACTTCTTGATTGTAACGCATAAAGTACTCTTTAAAGTCGTTAATCAAGTGAACAGTCTTGTCAAAAAGTTCAGGAGTTTGACATCTGTTCATAAGGATAGTTTCAGCACCAAACATTTCAGGAACTTCTGAAAGAACAGTAGTACCGTTGTGTTGTACAAGAATATCAGAAATTCTACCAACAAGAGGGTTAGCAGTAATTCCAGAGAATCCGTCAGAACCACCACATTTAAGACCAATAACAAGTTTACTTGCGTCTATAGGCTCTTGTTTAAATTGTTCAGCATACTCAACAAGTTCACCGATAACTTTAACAGCTTCTTCAACTTCGTCTTCATAATCCTGAGCGATTACAAATTTAACTCTGTCTTCGTCATAGTCACCTAAAACTTTTTTAAATTCAGTAACGTTGTTGTTTTCACAACCAAGACTTAATACAAGCACACCGGCAGCATTAGGGTGATTAACCATACCTTTAAGAAGTTTTTGAGTATTCTGGTGGTCGTCACCTAACTGAGAACAACCGAATGGGTGAACGAAAGTAAATATACCGTCAGTTCTTCCGGCATATCTTTCGCTAGCAATTTTAGCAACTCTTTCAGAAACTTTGTTTACACAACCAACTGTATTAACAATCCAGATTTCATTTCTAATTCCGACAGAACCGTCTTTTCTGTTGTAACCCATAAAAGTAGCTTTTCTGTCTTTTTTAAGTTCATTAAGTTGTGGGTGATATTCATATTCCAAAAGACCTTTAAGGTTAGTTTTTAAGTTGTGTGTATGAATCCACTCACCTTGTTTAATGTCTTTTGTAGCGTGACCGATAGGGTAGCCATATTTTACGATATTTTCACCCTCTTTAATGTCAACAAGAGCCATTTTGTGACCTCTGTCGATATTTTCAAGAGCTTTAATACCAAAGACATCATCACCAGTTGAAATATTTGCAAGAGCAACTACAACATTATCATTATCATTTATTTTGATAGCGTTATCTGTTTTCATAAAAAATCCTCCGTAAATTATTTCAAAAGAGCTTCAACTTCTGATTGCATACCGTTGTTTAAGATGTTGAATAAGTGAGAAGCAACTTCATCAGCAAAACCAGCTAATTTATTTAAATCTTCGCCCCACATATTTTCTTTAGCACAAACAGCTTTAACTAATTCAGCAACAGATGCTTTGTCAGCTGTATTACATTTTGCCCATAAATTTTTATATAATTCAAGAACTTCAGCGTCATCTCTGATAGGGTAAGTATCGTCGCCTCTTTTACCAATTAAAGCACCGTCTTTAATTTCTTCACCTTTGTAGAATGCAATGTAAGCAGCGAAAGAGAAAGTTAAAATTTTAGGAAGTTCTTTTTTCTGTTCAATGTATTCAGTGATAGTAGAAAGAACTCTAGCTCTAAATTTAGAAGTTGAGTTAAGAGAGATGTCTAAAAGTTTGTGTTTGATAAATGGGTTTTGGAATCTGTCAAATACAGCGTCAGCAAATCCTTTTAAGTCATCATAAGTCAATTCTTCGCTCATAATAGAAGGGATAATTTCGTTATTTAAAGCATTTTCTAAATAAGAATAGAATAATTTGTCTGCCATAAGTTCGCCAACTGTGTTTTTACCAGTGAGGTAAGCAGCGAGAACAGAACAAGTATGAGCGCCGTTAAGGATTCTAACTTTTCTTTTTTTGTAAGGTTTTACATCAGGAGTAAAGATTACTTTTAAACCGGCAGCAGGGAAAGGAAGTTCTTTTTCAAGTTCAGCAGGTCCTTCAATAACCCAAGTGTGGAAAATTTCAGAAGTATCAATAGCGTTATCTTTGTAGCCAAAAGTTTCACATAAAGCTTCAGCTTCTTCACGAGGATAACCAGTAACGATTCTGTCAACAAGAGTACTTGTAAAGATACAAGCATTTTCAACCCAGTTAGTAAATTCGTCACCTAAATTCCAGTTAGCAGCGTGTTGAAGAACATATTTTTTCAAAGTTTTACCGTTGTCATCAATAAGCTCACAAGGAATGAATACAAGACCTTTGTCCATAGCACCGTCAAATGCTTTAAATCTTAAATATAAGAAATTACATACTTTAGCAGGGAAAGAGTCTTGAGGTTCATCAGTAACCATAGGTTCTTCTTTCCAAGAGATACCAGCTTCAGTAGTGTTAGAAACAACAAATCTTAATTCAGGATTTTTAGCACACTCATTGTATACAGCGAGGTCAACATAAGGATTGATACATCTGTTTACACAAGTGATAAGTCTTTTGTCAGTAACTTCTTGACCGTTTTCACGACCTCTAGCGATAAGAGTGTAAAGACCTTCTTGGTCGTTAAGAACGTTTCTTAAAAAGTCACCACCAGGGATAGGCTGAATAAGAGTAATACCACCTTTGAATAAGCCCTGAGCATTAATTTCATTGAACATAAAGTCAACGAAAGCACGAAGGAAGTTACCTTCACCGAACTGAATAATTCTTTCAGGTAATTTTTCAGTTGTACCGATTTTTAAATCGTCATTAAATTTGAATCCATTAGTTAAGAGATTTCTGCTTAAATTTTCCATTAAAAAAGTCCTCCTTAGAAAGTTATGAAAGTGCAAATTTTAAATCAAGCACCCTTTGATATATTACTTGTATACATCATACAACATAAATAAAAAAAAATCAATAACTTTCTTGGAAAAATTATTTATTTTTTTTGTACTTGTATTGTTTATCGATTAAATTATATTTTTTGAAACAGTTAAGACCGTGGGGTGTTGCCCCATATGCACTAACCTAATTTGTAATTAGCTGTTTATACAGGTTTTAAGCAA
>CABVAP010000062.1 GCA_902496345.1 uncultured Eubacteriales bacterium | reverse complement strand
TTCCGATCTCGCCTGTGGCAAAGCCCCACGGTCTTTACCCCTACAAATTCTAATTTGAAAGGTGGAATTTTTGTGAATAAAGTTGTTTTGTTTCTTGCTGATGGATTTGAGGAAGTGGAAGCACTTTCAGTTGTTGATATATTAAGAAGAGGTAACGTTGATGTTACTACTATGAGTATTACTGATAGAGAAGTTGTTGTTGGTAAAAGTAATATAAAAGTTTTTGCCGATAGCACATTCAATAAGGATTTTGCTCTTAAAAGTGATATGGTTATTTTGCCAGGTGGCTCAGTCGGTACTGATAATTTAAAAAATAATAGCGATGTTGTTGAGGTCCTTAAACAATTTATTGCTGATGATAAAAAAGTTTCGGCTATCTGTGCTGCACCGACTGTGCTTGGTGTAAATGGTTTGCTTAAAGGCTTTAAGGCAGTTTGCTACCCTGGTCTTGAAAATATGCTTGACTGTAAAGAGGTTGTAGACGATGTTGTCGTTTGTGATAGAAATATCATAACATCTAAAGGTCCTGCTACAGCTTGTGAGTTTGGGTTCGCTATCTTGAGAGCTTTGAAAGGCGTGGAAACTGAAAAAGCTGTTAGAAGTGGATTTTTGTCTTAAATGAATTAAAGTCAATAGTCCATTTGTTATAGTTTTTAGTTTAGTTTTGTTAGATAGTAAAGTGCTTAATAAAATTAAATTTAAGTTTGGTTTATAATATGGCATTAGGAAGAATTTGAGGTTTATTCTGAATAGGGTATTTGTATGAATATGGATTTTAAATAGTTCGATGAAACTGTTTCTATATTTAGAAACGTAAATGCCTTTTCTATATTTGAATAATCAAGATTGTATATGTAAGAAATGTCGCTTGCCGTATAGTTTTCTGGTGAATTTAAGAGAAATTCTCTTTGGATTATATCGCATATATAACTGTTTCCATTTAGTACAATTGTGAAAAAATTAGTGCTTGTTATTTGAGATATATTTTTTGAAAGCATTATTTTTCTTATCTCATTTTCTTCTATGCCAAGTAATAGTGATGTGGTTTTTGTTGATATATTGTGGGTTTCTGTTTTTAGTAATATGTCTATTTGTTGCAATTTTGGGGATATTTTTTTTATGTAATAATTCCAGAAATTTTGATGTCTGCTTTTTTGCATTGGTGATTTTCCTTTCGGGTATTTATGAATATTCTTTAAACTAAAGTATATCAGTAATATTTCGTTTATTCTAGTTGTAATATATAGAAAAATAAAATTATTTTACAAGATAGAGGTTGTTTTTATGAATGCTTTAAATAAATATTTTAGATATAGACAGAGCCTTATTGAACAATTTATGAAAGGCGATATGTCGAAAAGTGAATATCTTGTTGAAAACCTCAATGCTGTTTTAAGCCTGAAATCTGAACCTTTTAAAAAGGTGGATTCTGTGGAAAAAGGTCTGTTCAATTATCAATATTTTAACGCACTTGCAAAAGACACAAAGATGAGTGCTGAAAATTTATATGAAAGTGAAAAAGCCGACTATTACTACAATAAAAAGGACCAGGCAACTATGAAAGTTATCGAACTTCTTGATTTTAGAGGGGTTCGTGCATACCCTATATCTGTGCGAAGCAAGATGCTCAAGGGAAAATTATTTGAAATAGTCTTAGATGACTACAATATGATTTTACATTCTACAAATGAGCTTATTCGAAAAAGGCTTATAGAAGAGGGTGTATTTAGTAATGAAAAAAGAAAGTCGCTTATTGACGGATATATAAATCAAAGGTACTAGGAGGTGTTTTTTTGAGAAGAAAAGACCGAAAAGTTGTTGATGAAAAGAAAATTTGTGAAATTATTGACAAATGTCATTGCTGTAGAGTTGGTTTCTATGACAATGGTGAAATTTATATTGTACCGTTAAATTTTGGATATACAAAAAATGATTTTGGTTATACTTTTTATTTTCACGGTGCAATGGCTGGTAGAAAGTATGAATTACTTGAAAAAAGTCCTAACGTTGGATTTGAACTCGATACAAGTTATAAATTAAAAGAGGGAGAAACGGCTTGCAATTATTCTGCATACTATCAAAGCATAATAGGTACAGGAAAAGCAAGAATTATTGATAATACAGATGAAAAGATAAAAGGTCTATCACTTATTATGGAAAAAGAAACCGGCAAAAAGGATTGGGAATTTAGACCTGAAATGTTGGAAAAGGTTTGCGTATTTAAGATAGACGTGGGTTCACTATCTTGTAAAGAAAATATATAAATAAAAAATAATTTTTGAATGATAGATATAATTGTTTGGGTAGTTGTAAGTTAGATACAGTGAAAAAAACATAAGGTAAAAAGATTGGAAAATTGATTTGAAATTAATAGACGTGATTTATGCCTTGAGAACAATAATTGGTTAGTTTATTTCGCAAAGGAAATATTATAAAGCGAAAAAATAAAATTGATTTGAAAACGATAGATAGGGTATGCTTGTTTAAAATATATGTATCCACTATCTTATAAAAAATATATAAATTTAATTTTAAATGTTTGTAACACAAGGGGGTAATTTTTTTATGTATGACGTAAAATCTAAAAAAGCAGAAGAATTTATTGATGATGATGAAATAAAGGAAACTCTTGACTATGCCTGTCAAAACAAGAGCAACAAAGAGCTTATTTCTCAAATTATCGAAAAAGCTAAAAACCTTAAAGGTTTAACTCACAGAGAGGCTGCCGTTTTACTTGAATGTGATATTGAATCTGAAAACCAAAAAATATATAAGCTTGCAAAAGAAATAAAACAAAAGTTTTATGGTAACAGAATAGTTATGTTTGCACCTTTATATTTATCTAACTACTGTGTAAATGGTTGTACATACTGCCCATATCACAGCAAAAACAAACATATAAGAAGAAAAAAACTTACACAAGAGGAAATAATTACAGAAGTTACTGCACTTCAAGATATGGGTCATAAAAGACTGGCTATAGAGTCTGGAGAAGACCCTTTAAACAATCCTATCGAATATATTCTTGAATGTATAAAAACTATTTATTCTATAAAGCACAAAAACGGTGCTATAAGAAGAGTAAATGTTAATATTGCTGCAACTACTGTTGAAAATTACAAAAAGTTGAAAGATGCCGGTATTGGTACTTATATTTTATTTCAAGAAACTTACAACAAAAAGTCATACGAAGAACTTCACCCAACCGGTCCAAAGAGCAATTATGCTTACCATACGGAGGCTATGGACAGAGCTATGGAGGGTGGAATTGATGATGTTGGTATAGGCGTATTATTTGGACTTAATATGTACAAATATGACTTTGTTGGATTACTTATGCACGCCGAACATCTTGAGGCTGCTATGGGTGTTGGCCCTCATACAATAAGTGTTCCAAGAATCCGTCCTGCTGACGATATTGACCCTGACAATTTCTCTAATGCTATATCTGACGAAATTTTTCAAAAGATTGTTGCTGTTTTAAGAATAGCTGTTCCTTATACAGGTATGATTATTTCTACAAGAGAATCACAAGAAACAAGAAGAAAAGTTTTAGACCTTGGTATATCACAAATTAGCGGTGGCTCTAGGACAAGCGTTGGTGGTTATGCCGAAGAAGAAAAAGAAGAGGATAACTCTGCTCAGTTTGACGTTGAAGACAGACGAACCCTTGATGAAGTTGTTAAATGGCTTTTAGAGCTTGGTTATATACCTAGTTTCTGTACAGCCTGTTACAGAGAGGGTAGAACAGGGGATAGGTTTATGAAACTTGTTAAGTCCGGTCAAATTGCAAACTGTTGCCAACCTAATGCACTTATGACACTAAAGGAATATCTTATTGACTATGCAAAAGAAGATACTAAGGCTATTGGTGAAAAAGTTATACAGGAAGAATTGACAAAAGTTACAAGCGAAAAAGTTAGAAATATAGCAACAGAAAATTTGAAAAAAATCGAACAAGGAACAAGAGATTTTAGATTTTAAATATTTTTTGTTGATATATTTAAGATGTGAATTTTATTTGTTTAGAAATCTTTATGTGGAAAACAAAGGTTACAAACGAAAGAACTATAAATATAGCAACAGAAAATAAAAAAATTTAGTAAGTAACAAAGGATTTTGGATTTTAAATATTTTATAGCTGTATTCTGAAATAGGGGATTTGGCTGTTTGCAGTAAGCGAAAATCTGATTTTCGCTTACTGATTGAGTTTTACAATGTTTTTTTGACGATGTTGATAAAATTAAAGTCTTTTGGTTGAGTTAAGGGTATTTGTATTTTAAAAGTTAAAGAGATTTTTATTTGTTTTAGTAAAAAGTAAAATTGATTTTTTGTTTTTGATGTATTACTGATTTTAGGATTAAGCAAATTAGGTGATTATCTATGAAAATTAATAAAAATGGTATTATCGTTGTTGTGATTGCTTTTGTAGTTATTTTGGCATTATGGTTTGCATATCAAATATTAAATAGTCAGAAAAATGTTATTGAAGTTTCTAATATTGAAGATACAACGGTAACAATGGAATCTTATGAAAATGATATTGAAACAACTATGACTTCTGAAATTAAAGTTTATATTACCGGTGAAGTTAAAAAGGCTGGTGTTTATTCTGCTTATGATGGTGATAGAATTTGTGATGTTGTTGAAAAAGCTGGAGGTCTTACAGATAAGGCAGATATTGAAAGTGTAAATATGGCAGAATATGTTAAAGATGAAGAACATATCAAAATTGGCAATATTAACGATATAAATAAGCAAACTAACGATAACAATTCGAATTCAGAAGGCAAAACAGCGAAATATAATGTATCAGCTAACTATGATATATCAGTAAATACGGGCAATGGTTTAATAAACATAAATACAGCAAGTGCTGAGGAGTTGAAAACACTTAAAGGTATCGGAGATACTATTGCTGGAAACATTATTGAATATAGAAATTCAAACGGAAATTTTAAAAATATCGAAGAAATTAAAAAGGTTTCACGCATTGGTGATAAGTTATTTGAAAAGATAAAACCTTATATAACGGTGTAACAAAAAAGTAATAAAATTTCTGTTGAAATTTATGATATAATAGATATAATATAAAGTTATACACAATAATTTAAAGATTTATTTATAAAAATTATTAACGGGGGTAAAGAAAATGGCGTACGACATACTTGTTGTTGATGACGAAAAACTTATTGTGAAAGGAATTAAATTTAGTCTTGAACAGGAAGGAATGAGTGTTGACACTGCTTTTGACGGTGACGAAGCACTTAATCTTGCCCAGAAAAAAGAATATAGTCTTATACTTTTAGATGTTATGCTCCCTAAAAAAGACGGTCTTGAGGTTTGTCAGCTTATACGAGAATTTTCTAACGTACCTATAATTATGGTTACAGCTAAAGGCGAAGATATGGACAAAATAATGGGCCTTGAATATGGTGCTGATGATTATATTACTAAGCCTTTTAATATACTTGAACTTAAGGCAAGAATTAAAGCTATTTTACGTAGAAGTGTTAAAAAGGTTGCTATAGAAAATGTTAAAAACGACAGGCTTAAAGTTAAAGATATAGAAATCGATATTGAGTCAAGACGTGCATTTATAGGCGAAAAGGAAGTAAATCTTACTGCAAAAGAATTTGAATTACTTGTCCTCTTTATGAAAAATCAAGGTAAAGTTTACAGTAGGGAACAGCTTCTCAACATTATATGGGGAAAAACGTACCCTGGTGATGCAAGAGCCGTTGACGTACACGTTAGAAGATTACGTGAAAAAATAGAATCTAATCCTAGTGAACCTAAATACATTCATACTAAATGGGGGGTTGGTTATTATTTTCAGTAAATTTAGAAAAGGTAGCTATGTCAGTATGAGATGGAAGTTATTTGTTATATACTTCTTTGTTAGTCTTATACCTTTGGTGTTCTTCTCTTATACTACATCTGATACACTTAAACAATATTTTAAAGAAACAAACGAAAAGGAACTTTTAAATCAAGCTAATAAAATCGCTGGAAGTATCCAAAAAGGAAACTACCTCAATGATGAAATAAAAAGCCGTATGTTTGACAATGAAATCGAAGAAAAAAGTATTGAGGATTCTGTTAGAATACTTATTCTTGATAACAAAGGTTATGTTGTTAAAGACTCTAGCAAAATGGAGGTTGGAAAAATATATGCAACCCCTGAAGTTATTTCGGCTTTGAATGGTAACGACATTGCAACTTTAAGTGAAGATGAAGACGCTATTTATGCAACAGCTTATATCGAAGATAACAACTCTAAAAAAATAGGTGTTGTTTTACTCGTTTCCTCATTCAACGAAGTTAATGAACTTCTTGACGAAGTTAATTCAAAATGGTTTTTGGTGACAATTGGTATTTGCGTACTTATTGCTTGTATAGTATTTTTTACAACTCAAATTTTTATCGGACCTTTGAAAAATATACTTAAAGTTATTCAAAAAATAACTGACGGACAATTGCACCAAAGAATTGAAATTTCTGGTCACGATGAATATGCTAAGTTAGGTGAGGCATTTAACACGATGACCGAACAGCTTGAAACTATCGAAACATCAAGACAAGAATTTGTTTCTAATGTTTCGCACGAGCTGAAAACGCCTTTAAGCTCTATTAAAGTTTTAAGTGAGTCTATTTTACTTCAAGAAGAAATGCCGACTGAAATGTACAGAGAGTTTCTTCAAGACATTAATTCAGAAGTTGACAGAATGACTAACATAATTAATGACTTACTTGAACTTGTTAAGCTTGACCACAGAGAGGCTGGCTTGAAAATAAAAGAAACTGACATAAACAAAATGACAGAAGATATTTTAAAAAGACTTTATCCCCTTGCTGAAAGAAAAAATATTGAACTCTTATACGAAAACAACAAAAATATGGTTATTGAGGGCGATGAAGTTAAACTTACACTTGCTGTTTCTAACCTTATTGAAAATGGTATAAAATACACCCCTGACGGTGGAACGGTTAAAGTTATTATTGACGGCGACCACCAAAATTGTTATATTACCGTTCAAGATACTGGTATCGGAATAAGCGAAGAAGAACAAAGCAAAGTATTTAAAAGATTTTACAGAGTTGACAAAACTAGGGACAGAGAAACTGGTGGAACTGGTCTTGGTCTTGCGATAACTCACTCATCTGTTATGCTACACAACGGTAGTATTAAAATTAACAGTAAAGAGAACGAGGGTGCTACTTTTATTGTAAGACTGCCTATTAAATATAGTGAAAATTAATTTTAAAGACAGGTTGTGATAAAATGAAAAATATTAATGTAAATTCAAAAAAGAAAGTTGTTTTAATATCTGGTGTTATCGTTTTTCTTATTGCTGTTATATCAGTTGTTGTTATCAGTTGTTTAGGTGGGGCAAAGGAAAATAATGATAATTCTGTAAATATCTATTTTTTAAATTCATCAACTAACGAAATTGTTTCTGAAAAAAGGACAATTCCTAATGGTGTTACTCTTTTGCAGGAAAATAAAAAGCAAGAGTATATTGATGCTGTTAAAGATGAATTTATGAAAGGCCCTAAAAATACTGGCAATGTTATTGGGTTATCTGATAATATATCTGTTATATCTTGCAAGTTTCAAGAAATTTCTGATAGTAAAGGTAATGTTGAAATAAACTTTTCTAAAGAATATAATGAACTTGAAGACGGTCAAAAACTTGCTTTTCTATCTGCTATATCAAAAACTTTTACTGATTTAGGTTTTGTTGATACTGTTAATGTCGTTGTTGACGGAGAAAAAATTCAAAGGGACAACAGTGAACCTGTTGAAGATATAAAAAATGAAACTATCGAGGTAAACCCTCATATTGAACCATACAAAACTGATAATCTTGTTGTTAAACTTTATTTTTCTGATGAACAGGCTATGGGGCTTTGTGCTGAGGAAAGAGATATTACTATTAAGGAAAAAGAAAGCGTTGAAAGACGAATTGTTGAGGAACTTATAAAAGGACCTACAACAGACAACTTATACGAAGTTATACCTCCTGAAACTAAAATAAACAATATCAATACAGAGGGTGGAATTTGTTATGTTGACTTATCAAAAGAGTTCGTTTCTCAACATAACGGGGGTTCTACAGAAGAACTTCTTACTATATATTCTATCGTAAACTCATTGACAGAACTTGACCAAGTTAAACAAGTTCAATTCCTTATTGACGGTGTTAAAGAAACATCTCTTGCCGGTCACGTTGACTTTAGTAAAACTTTTGAAAGAGATGAAAATAGAATTTTAAAAGACGAATAATAAAATAAAAAATAGTAAATAAAAATGGTATATGAAACGTGTTGCTTGTAATTTTGTTATATTTTTTATAATAGGGATTTTAATTGGTTATTATCTCAATTCTTTTGAATATCTTGTGTTTTCGGTTGTTTCGGCAGAGGTATTACTGTTCTTAATTTACCGAAAACGCAAGGATTATTCTATTTTTTTGTTGCCTATATTTATTATTTTTGGCTTTGTTGGAATTGTAAACTCTTTGGCTTATGATAATTATTCTATTGAAAAAGTTGCAAGTGACGAAAGAGAAGTTGAAGTATATGCAACTATATACAAAAATCTTAAAGAATATGATAATGGCTATGGCTTTTTAGCCCAAACGGAAAGCATAATTTTTGACGATAAAGAAGTTACTGACAAAGTTAATATAAAAGTCACGTCTTCATACAATGATGATGAAAAGTGTTTTGTTGGTGATAAGGTTTTTATGCGTGGCAAAATTATGCTTTTTGATGCTGAAAAAAATCCTGATTCTTTTAATGCAAAAGAGTATTATAAAACTAGGAATATTGAATATCGTTTTTCTTCAACTGAAATCAAAAAAGTTGGGGAAGTGTTTAATCTTACAACTTTGCTTGCTAAACTAAATGAAAAAGTTTGTCTTGTGTATGATGAGATTTTTCCTCAAGTCGAAGCGTCATTTATGAAAGCTATGATTGCTGGTGATAAAACAGATTTATCGGCATATAACAGGGATTTATTTAGTAAAGCTGGTGTTTATCATATTATAGCAATTTCTGGTATACACATACATATACTTGCTTTTATAATATTGTTTATTTGCGAAAAAATTCATAAGAGATATGGCAAGCTTATAGCTATTCTATTTGTTATTTTATATTGCTTGTTTACTGGTGCGAGTCCATCTGCTATGCGTGCAACAATTATGTTTTTAGTTTACATAATTGGAAAGTTTATCTATAGAGAGTCTGATACGTTAAATACACTTGGCATATCTGCCCTTATAATACTTGTTTTTCAACCGTTATATTTGTTTGATATTGGTTTTCAATATTCTTTTGGTGCAGTTTTATCAATCGTTATTTTTTCTAAGCCTGTTTTAGCAGTTTTGGAAAGATTTATTAATTTCAAAGGTCTTGATATGATTGCTACAGCAATAAGCGTAAATTTTATCCCTAAGCTTATTATGATGAACTATTTTTATGGGGTTGCTACACTTGATTTGCTCGCCAATGTAATAATTATTCCTCTCGCTGGGATAGTTATATTTTTGGGGTTTGTTATTGGGATAGTTGGCTTATTTTCGATTGGAATTGCATCATTCTTTTCTGGCATACTTTACATAATACTTGTGTTTTATCAATTTGTTTGTAAAATTATTTATGAAATACCTTTCTCATATATCCAAACGGGGAAACCTAGCTTTTTATTTTTAATGTTGTATATAGCTGTACTTTGTATTATTGGTCTTTATTTTTACAATAAAATTAATAAGAAGATTTTTAAAATTTCGCTATGTTATGCTGTCGGTTTCTATGTCGCTACTAGCGTGATTTTCTGTGTTTTCAAAAAAGATGAATTTAAAATAACTATGCTTGATGTTGGGCAAGGTGATTGTTTTGTTTTTGAACACAAGGACAAATGTTTTATTATCGACGGTGGTGGAAACTTTGAAAAAGAACTTGGTAATGATACTGGGGTTAATGTTCTTTTGCCTTATTTGAGATACAGAGGGATAACTGAGGTTGACAAGGTTTTTGTGACTCATACCGATGTTGACCACGCAAAGGGTATTGTGGAAATTATGGATTATGTTGGTGTTGATGAATTATATTTATCAGATGTTGAAAACACAACAGAGTATTATAGTTTATTAACTGAAAAAGCTGAATTAAATTCTGCTAAGTTGGTTAAAATTGCTGATGAAAATGATGTTAAAATAGATGACGATATTATGATAAATTGTTTTTATCCAAAGAGAAATGAAAGCGTGACGGGTAATGAAACATCACTTGTTTTAAAAATTAATTTTAAGAATAATTCGTTTTTATTTACTGGTGATATTGATACAAATAGCGAGGATAATATAATAAAAAATCACAACGGAAGCTTAAAAGCTGATATTCTTAAACTTGCTCATCACGGTTCAAAATATTCTAATTCTGAACAATTTATTGATGAAGTAAGTCCAAAACTTGCTATTGTTTCGGCTGGAAACTTTAACAGATATGGTCACCCTGCTAAAGAAGTTATTAAAAGGCTTAACGATAAAGGTGTTGATGCGATAAACACAAGGGAAAAGGGTGCTATGGAAATGTATTCTGACGGTGATAATATTTATTTCGAAACTATGAAATGAGGGTGTTTAATTTGGAAAAATCAAATGACGATATAAAAAAAATAAATGATGATATAAAAGAACACAAATTTGAAAGAGTTTATTTATTTTGTGGTGCCGAAAAGTTTTTGAAAAAAAAATATTGCGATGATTTGACAAAGGCAATTATCCCTGATGGTGCAGAAATGATGAACCTTGACGTTTTTCTTGATAAAAGACTTGAGGTTGGTAGTATATCTGATGCTTGCGAAACTTTGCCGTTTATGAATGATTTTAGACTTGTTATTGTAAAAGATAGCGAATTGTTTGACAAGGGTAATAAAATCGAAAGTGATAAACTTGCTGAATATGTTAAAAATATCCCAGAAACAACAGTTTTGATTTTTATCGAAGATAAAATTGATAAAAGAAGTAAACTATACAACGCTGTTTCTAAAAATGGTATTGTTGTTGAGTTTGGAGTACCAAAAGAAAAAGATTTAGTTACGTGGGTTAAAAAGGTGGCTAAAAAAAGAGGCTTAATTATGCAAAACGATGTTGTTTATTATTTCATTAGAAATATAAATGACGGTATGGAGGCTGTTTTGGCTGAAATAGAAAAACTTGCTGATTATGTTGGACAAGGGGAGGTTACCGAAAAACATATTGACGATATTTGTACAAAATCCCTTGAAGTAAATATATTTAATATGGTTAAAGCTATTGGAAACAAAAAACTTGAAGACGCTATTGACATATACAATAATATGCTTTTGATGAAAGAATCTCCTATAAAAATTCTTGCTATGATTTCTAGGCAGTTTAAAATTATTTTGCAAAGCAAATATCTTTCTGAAAAAGGATTTTACAAAAGTGATATTGCTAAAAAAATAAATCAGAGGGAGTTTACCGTTGCAGAATGTCTTATTCAAGCAAAGCAATTTAAAAAGAAAGTTCTTCTTCAGGCTCTTAATGACTGTCTTGAGTGTGATGTGAACATAAAAACCGGTAAAATTCAGGAACGACTTGGTGTTGAAATGATAATTATGAAGTATGCTAGTTAAAATAATTGTAAAATTCAAGTAAATTTTATTGACAATATTTATTTTTTAAACTATCATTACAATTGAGGTTTAATTACTATTTAAGTGAATTTTAATTAATTTGTTTATTTATACAAAACTAAAAATCTTTTTATAAAGGAGCGTGATTTTGATGGATTCAGGGCATTCGTGGTGCTTATTATTAGAAAATTTTATATCTTTACAAAATTACGTTTATGAAAGGATTTTAGAAAAATGGTCAAAATTTATAATTCAGTTTATGGGGAACTTGTTGAGTGTTCAGAAATAGTTGACGGTGTATGGGTTAATATGGTTTTACCTACCGAAGAGGAAATTGATTTTGTTTGTAACAAGCTCGGGACAGACCCTGACTTTATAAAGGCTGCTCTTGACGAAGAAGAACGCTCTCGTATCGAAGTTGATGATGACAACGGTCAAGTTATTATACTTGTTGATACTCCTTATGTACAGATGAAAGAACAATCCAAAATGTACGAAACTATCCCTATTGGTATAATATTAACAGATTTATGTATCGTTACGGTTTCTTTACAGCCTTCATTGATTTTAGAGCCTTTTATCAAAAACACTATAAAAACTTTTTATACTTTTAAAAAATCAAGATTTATATTACAAATGCTTTACAAAAATGCTGAGCTTTACCTTATGTGCCTTAAACATATAGACAAGCAAAGTACCCTTATTGAGGAAAGTCTTCATAAATCAATGAAAAATAAGGAGTTTATCCAACTTTTGACACTTGAGAAAAGTTTGGTTTATATTTCTACTTCTCTTAAATCAAACGAAATTGTTATGGAAAAACTCTTGCGATACGATTTTATAAAAAAGTATCCTGATGATACGGAATTACTTGAGGATACTATCATAGAAAACAAACAGGCTATTGAAATGGCTAAAATTTACAGTGACATTCTTACAGGGACTATGGATTCGTTTGCGTCACTTATTTCAAACAATCTTAATATAGTTATGAAAAGGCTTACATCTATAACTATTGTAATGGCTATACCAACTATTATATCAAGCTTTTTTGGTATGAACGTGCCTGTTCCTTTTGCTAGTAATCCATTCGCTTTTGTCGGTTTGATAATTGGTTCTATAATTATTTGTTTCGTTGTTATCAAGTATATGACAAACAGAAATATGTTTTAAAGTGTTAAATTAGAATTTGTAGGGGTAAAGACCGTGGGGCTTTGCCCCACCACCCCACTAGCTTTTTGAAAAAAGCTAGGCAAAAACTTTTGCCGGAAACTATCGTTTCCTGTCTTGTTTTCGACTAAAGGTGGCTAATCTAAAGTTTTTACCAAAGCTTTATTTTTGCCAAAGT
>CABVAP010000061.1 GCA_902496345.1 uncultured Eubacteriales bacterium | reverse complement strand
TTGCTTAAAACCTGTATAAACAGCTAATTACAAATTAGGTTAGTGCATATGGGGCAACGCCCCAAGGTCTTAGGTCTTTTATGTTTGGAGGTTGATTTTAATAGACGAAACATTGTTTTCAAAAACTAAAGCTATTATAAATAAATATGAGTTTAGCTTTAAAAAGAATTTTGGTCAGAACTTTCTTATAGATAACCACGTTTTGAATAAAATAATAACATCAGCTGAAATATCTGAAGATGATGTTGTAATTGAAATTGGACCCGGAATAGGAACTTTAACTTCGGCTGTCGCTGAAAACGCATTTAAAGTTATTGCCGTTGAAATAGATAAAACTTTGATTCCTATTCTTGAAGATACTTTGTCACGTTTTGATAATATCGAAATTATAAATGAGGATATTTTAAAAGTTGATATAAAGTCTATTGCTGAAAAGTATTCTGATAAAAAAATAAAGGTTGTTGCTAATCTTCCTTACTATATTACAACACCTATAATTATGGAAATACTTGAAAAACAAGTGCCTATCCAAAGTATTACCGTTATGGTTCAAAAAGAAGTTGCATATCGTATGGGTGCAAAACCTTCTACAAAAGATTATGGTGCGTTAAGTCTTTCTGTTCAATATTTTTGCGAACCTTATATAGTTGCAAATGTTCCTCAAAACTGTTTTATGCCACGACCTAACGTCGATTCTGCTGTTATTAAACTTACAGTTTTGGACGAACCCCGTGTTAAAACTAATAATTCAAAACTTATGTTTGAACTTATAAAGATTGCCTTTTCTCAAAGAAGAAAAACTTTGCTTAATTGTATTTTTAATACCGGTGGGTTTGGTTTCTCTAAAGAGGAAATTGCTCAAATTTTAAATGAAGCCGGTTTTGATGAAAGAGTTAGGGGCGAAACTTTGAACCTTGAAGATTTTGCAAAATTATCAGATGTTATTTCTGAAAAAAAGAAAAATTAAAGTTTCTTTTTGTTTGATGATTTAGATTTTATATATGACTTTATATATGACAAAAGCCACGTCTAATATAATACATTAGACGTGGCTTTTACTATTTTATGTTTGTCTTTTTTACATTTGCTGAATTTGTCAATTTCCTGTAGTTTGGTCGTCTGACAGTAAATATTTCTGTTAATAAAATTGCTTCTATCAATGCCTCTAACAATGTTTGGCTATTCCATTCGGTTCTATATTCACTCATATAGTTATTTTCATCTAACATTATTTCTTGTACGTCATCAAAATTTTTGTTCATACGTTCCATAACTTGGTTCGTTAATTGTGCAACTGTTTCTCTATCTATATACTCTTCATACATCGGACTAGCATTATAGCTATATTCGTCTAAAACTTCGTTTACAACGTTATATATTGCTTTGTTTATATCTCTGTACAAAATATGCATTAACTCTATGTCACGGGCAAAATATGCGTTATTACAGCCATAATTATTTAATGGGGTAGGCTGTGGGATATATGGAGTTATATAGAAATCGGGTTTTCTATAATATGGAGTTTGTCTGTTGGGTTGTTGATAAGGCATATTGGGTTGATAAGGTCTGCTAGGCTGTTGATAAGGCATATTTGGCTCTGTGTAATATGGAGTGGGTTGTTGATAAGTCGGCTGATTTATTGGAGATTGATTAGACGGATTTGGTGGAAGTTGTGTTTCCGGATATTGTGAACGATATTCATTATAATTTTCTATTGGTCTGCGTGGATAATTGTCAGATTCATCATAAGGATAAGGATTGTTAATTCTTTGAGTTTTTAATATATCCTCATTATCTTGGGATTTTTGTGTATTTTTAAAAAAACTGTTTTTTGAATTATATTTTAATTCAATGTTATTAAAGGGCATTTTATGACCTCCAAAAATATTTTTATATAATAATATATGCAGGAGAAATAAAAATGCCATAAAAATATACAGACAAAATAAAAAACGCCTTCCAAACAAATGAAAGACGCCCTCTATATAGTGAGTCACTCGGGGTTCGAACCCGAGACACCTGGATTAAAAGTCCAGTGCTCTACCAACTGAGCTAGTGACCCATATTGTTGAAATGCCCAGAGACGGAATCGAACCGCCGACACGAGGATTTTCAGTCCTCTGCTCTACCGACTGAGCTATCTGGGCTCATTCGCAACAACAAAATCAATTATAAAGCATAAAATAACATTTGTCAACACTTTTTTTGAAAAAATTTTATTTTTTTTAAAACTTTTTCAAAAACACTGAAAATATCAATGTTTTTTAAGAATAAATTTTTTAAAAAATATTATGAGATATAATTATTTATGTACCAAAAAATAATTTTTTATACAAAATAAATGGCTTTTTATTTTGTATGGAAAAATTTTTAATAAAATTTCAAAAACACTTTATTTATTATTGATTTTGGGTTAATATATAATGAGGGGATTTTGATATTCCTTTTGTTTTAGGAGGGAAAATTTTATGTCTGAAAAGATTTTGATTATTGATGGTAACAGTATAATAAATCGTGCATTTTACGGTGTTCCTTTGCTTTCAAATAAAAAAGGTGAATTTACAAACGCTGTGTACGGTTTTTTAAATATATTTTTTAAACTTATTGATGAGGAAAATCCTGAATATATTGCTGTTGCGTTTGACCTTAAGGCAACGACTTTTCGTCATTTAAAATATAATGACTACAAGGGAACTAGAAAGGGTATGCCGGACGAACTTGCAGCTCAAATGCCTATTCTTAAAGAAGTTTTAACAAAGATGAACGTTAAAATTTATGAAAAAGAGGGCTTTGAAGCTGACGACATTCTTGGAACAATTGCAAAAACAACTGAAAAAATGGGATTATCGCCTATAATTGTTTCCGGTGACCGTGACCTTTTACAAATTGCAACGGATAAAATCAAAATAAGAATACCTAAAACAAAAGGTGGAAAAACTGAAATTGAGGACTATTATGACAAAGATGTAATTGCAAAATACGAAGTTACGCCGACTGAATTTATTGACGTTAAAGCGTTAATGGGTGATAGCTCTGACAACGTTCCGGGTGTCCCTAGCATAGGTGAAAAAACTGCTATAAAAATAATTAAAGAGTATAAGTCTGTTGAAAATGCAATAGAAAATGCAGAACATATTAAACCGAAAAGGGCATCTGAAAATCTTATTGAATTTAAAGAACAGGCACTTTTAAGCAAATATCTTGTTACTATCGTAACTAATGCTGATTTTGGCTTTTCACTTGATGATACAAAAATAAAAGATATGTTTAACAAAGATGTATATGATGTTATTCATAGACTTGAATTTAAAAGTATGTATCAGAGATTTGAAACAGAAAATATCTTATCAAGTTCTGACAGTCAATCTGTTGAATATAGATATATTACTAAAAAAGCCGATGCAAAACAGTTTTTTGTGAATATAAATCCTTGGCTTGAATATGCCTATAGAATTATTGTTGACTATTCAAATGAAAATGAAATCTTAGGTATTTCGTTTTCATCAGAAGATGACAAGGGTACTTTTATTGCTGTAAGTGATGAGCTTTCTGTTGATGACATTTTTAAATTTGCAAAGGACTTCTTTGTTGGTGAAAATCCTAAAATTGCCCACGACGCTAAAAAAGATATTCACATACTTGAAAAATTTAATTTGACACTTCAAAATCTTGTTTTTGATACTATGCTTGCCGGATATATCCTTGATTCTACAAAGGATACATACAATTATAATGATATTGCAGAGGAGTTTCTTGATGAGTATTATCCATCAGAAGAGGAACTACTTGGAAAAGGAAAGAGCAAGAAAAAATTATCATCATTACCACAAGACGAATTATTGAAATATGTCTGTCAAATGGCTGATATTTCATTTAGAGTGAAAACAGTTATGGCTGAAAAGCTAAAAGAAAACTGTCAAGAATACCTTTATTTTGATGTTGAATTACCTCTTATATTCGTTCTTGCTGATATGGAAAAATTCGGTATGAAAGCTGATAAACAAAAACTTATAGACTACAGAAATGTTTTAGCTGAAAAAATAAATGTACTTGAAAAAGATATTCATACTTTAGCCGGCGAAGAGTTTAATATAAATTCACCTAAACAGCTTGGTGTTATTTTATTTGAAAAACTAGGCTATAAGGGTGGTAAAAAAACAAAGACAGGTTGGTCAACATCTGCCGATGTGCTTGAAAAATTGAAATTTGAGCCTATTGTAAGCAAAATACTTGAATATCGTACGTTTACAAAATTAAAATCAACTTATGCAGACGGACTTTTAAATGTTATAGACGAAAAGACATCACGAATTTATTCCACATTTAATCAAGCTATAACAGCAACAGGAAGAATAAGCAGTACAGAACCTAATCTTCAAAACATCCCTATAAAAATTGAAGAAGGGAAAGTGCTTAGAAAAGTATTTGTTCCGGAAGATGATTTTATATTTATTGACGGCGATTATTCGCAAATTGAACTTCGTGTACTTGCACATATTGCAAATGATGAAACCTTGATAAATGCCTTTAAAGAGGGTCAGGATATTCACAGACTTACAGCGTCACAGGTTTTTGGTGTTCCATTTGATGAAGTTACAGAGTTCCAAAGAAGAAACGCAAAGGCTGTTAATTTTGGTATAATTTATGGAATTAGTGCTTTCTCTTTAAGTCAAGATTTAAAAATAGCTAAAAAAGACGCAGATTTATACATTGAGGGATATTTTAAAAAGTACCCTAAAGTAAAAGAGTATATGGACAATTCTGTTAAGTTTGCAAAAGAAAACGGTTATGCCTCAACACTTTACAAACGAATTAGAAGTATACCTGAAATATCGTCATCAAACTTTATACAGCGTTCATTTGGCGAAAGGGTAGCTATGAATATGCCTATTCAAGGTACGGCTGCCGACATCATTAAAATAGCTATGGTTAAAGTTTATAACAGGCTTAAAAAAGAAAATTTAAAATCGAAACTAATATTACAAGTTCACGATGAATTGCTTATTGAGGCACATATATCAGAAAAAGATATTGTTACTAACTTGCTTAAAGAGGAAATGGAAAACGCTGTTTCATTAAAAGTACCTCTTGATGTTGATATTCACCAAGGTAAAAATTGGTATGATGCTAAATAAAAAGATTGGAATGATTTTATGAAAATTATTGGCTTAACAGGAAATTCTGGTACAGGAAAAAGTACAGTTTCAAAGATTTTTTCTGAAAACGGTGGTTTTATAATAGACGCTGATAAAATTGCTCACGAAAATATGCAACCAAAGGGACTATCTTACAATGAAATTATAGAAACCTTTGGAACTACAGTTTTATCTGATAATAAAGAGATAGACAGAAAAAAACTCGGCGAAATTGTTTTTTCTGACAAAGAAGAACTTGCAAAACTAAATGAAATAAGTTTAAAATATATTTTGAAAAAAATATCTGACACAATTGATTATGTGACAAAAAATCCTGATGATACAAAGTTTATTGTGGTAGATGCACCATTACTTATAGAAACAGGTCTTAACTATATCGTAAACGAAGTTTGGGTCATTTGTGCCGATTATGATATTAGAGTTTCAAGAATAATGCAAAGGGATAATTTAACATCTGATTATGCGAAAAAAAGGCTTGAAAATCAAACATCTCAAGAGGAATTAAGCTCTTACGCCGATGTTATAATTGAAAACAATGATATTTCTATCGATGAACTTTCTAAACAAGTTTTAAGTAAATTAAATCTTCACTTTTAATAAAAAAGGAGAATTTTTTTAATGAAAAATGTACGGAAAAAGGGACATTTTCCATATTTAAAAACATTTATATTTTGCGTTTTTATGGCCGTATTAGTTGTATTTACAATAATATACTTTTATCCTGTTAAATACGCTGACATTATAAACAAGTATTCAAAAAAATATAATTTGCGTCCAGAATTTATTTATGCGATAATTAATACAGAAAGTGGCTTTGACGCTAAAGAGATTTCGCCAAAAGGGGCAAGGGGACTTATGCAGATTATGAAGTCTACTGCTGAATGGGCTGCCTCAAACGAAAATATAGAAGATTTTGACTATGACAATATATATGACCCAGAACTAAATATCCATATTGGTTGTTGGTACGTTTCTTGGTTAAATGATAAATTTGATAGCAACAAAACTCTTGTGCTTGCAGCATACAACGCAGGAACAGGAAACATTGCGAAGTGGCTTTCTTCTGATGAATATTCAGACGATGGCAAAAGCTTATCGAAAATACCTTTTAAAGAAACAAATGATTATGTTAAAAAAGTAACTTATGCTGAAAAGTTTTATAAATATATTTTGAAAATCCCTTTTATCGGGGAGTAACTTATGCAAACGGGGGTTGGTTATGAAAAAGATTTCTTTATTGATTTTGATTTCGTTTTCATTATTTCTTTTTGGCTGTGAACAGAGCGTTGACCAAGTTGAATTTGAAAATGAACAAAATAACGCAGTAGCTGGTGATTACAACAATTATTCTATTAGTACACAAGAAAAAAACGGTGACAACGAAAATTCTACTCCTAAATCGGGAGGAACTTTGCGTTTATCTATGCGTATGCCTAAAACATTAAATCCTTTGATAAATGAAGATGTTACTGTTGACAAAGCTTTAAAATTGATTTTTGAACCCCTTTTTAAAATCGATGAAACAGGTAAAGTCGTTTCTAATATTGCCGACAGCTATGCTATAAACAACGATATTTTAACCATAAATCTTAAAAGTGGGCTTAGCTGGCACAACGGTTCACCTATAACAGCAAAAGACGTTATTTTTTCAATTAACACAATTAAAGCACAAGGAGATAAAAGTCTTTACAAAGATTCGGTTGCAAATATATCATCTGTTATAGACAACGGTAACTCTTTGACTATAAAATTATCAAAAGCTTATTATTACAACATAAGAAACCTTTCTTTCCCAATAATACCGTCTAACTACTATGACGGAAAGCTTGCCCTTGATAGTGATGTTAGCTTTAAACCTATGGGAAGTGGAAGTTTTAAATTTTCATCATATCAGCTTGCACATTCTCTAAATCTTGAAAAGTGCAATGGTGTAAATGGAAGCCCTTATATCGATAATGTTTCGGTTATAATAACAGATGACAGACAAACTGACCTTTATGCTTTTGAGCAATCAATAACAGATGTCGTTCAATCTGATATAAGCGAATGGGGAAAATACAACGTTGGTAAAAACATAAACATAACTGAATTTAACACAAACAATTTTGAATTTTTGGGATATAATTTTAAAAATGCTATGTTGGCTAACATTGTAATTCGTCAAGCAATATCTCACGCTGTTCCTATTTCTGAAATTTTTGAAAGCGTTTATTTAAAACACGGCGTTGAAAGCTATTTACCTATAAACCCTAACTCCTGGTTTTATGCAAAGGATAGCTTGAAACCTCCTAAATACAGCATAGAGGAAGCCTCTTCCATAATAGAAAAATCCGGTTATAAAAAAGAAAATTTGACTTTTTCTATTCTTGTAAATTCTGATAATAAATCAAGGTGTGAAGCTGCAACAATGATTGCTGATAGATTAAACCAAATTGGTTTTAACATAACAGTCAATAGACAGCCTTTTGAAACATATAAGAGTATGCTTGCATCAGATAATTTTGATATGTTTATCGGTGGGGTTAAATTTTCAAATTCTGGCGAAATTAGTCCGTTTTTATCGACTATAGGAATAACAAACGGAATAAATTACTGCAACTACTCAAATCCTCAAATGGACGAACTTATCGCTAAAACACAAAATGCAACAAGTGACGATGCGTTCAAAACTGCTCAAGAGGAGCTTCAAAAATTTATTGAAAGTCAAATCCCTTGTACTGGACTTTGTTTTAAATATTCTGCGATTTTGACAAACTCTAATATAAACGGTGAAAAGCACCCAGTTGTAGACAATATTTTTAATGATATTCAAAAATGGTATATAAATTAATTTTACACATAAATATTAAAGCAAGTTAATTCACCGAATATCATTGACGAAATTAATTACAATTAGATTTTAGAATAAATTACAAGTTAAAAAGAGGTGTATATCAATGGTTAAACAATGTTTTTTAACAGGTGAATTAATTTTCTTTGCTGAAGAAAGAGCAAAAAGACCACAAAATTTTAAAAAACTTCGTGTTTCTGAAACACCTAAGGAATTTTGCCCGTTTTGTCCGGAAAACAGCTCTATGACTCCAAAAGAAATTTTTTCCACTGATGATAAAAAAATAAGGATTGTACCAAATAAATATCCTTTTATTTCTAAAAATGATTTCTTTCATCACGGTTTACACGATGTATTGATAGATACAGATGACCACAAAGAAAGATTATATAAATTTACAGATGAACATATCGCCGAGGTTATGAAAGCCATAAAACACCGTTTTACAGAGGTTATGCAAGATAAACGTATAAAATATGTTCAGGTTTTTAAAAATGACGGTATAGACGCTGGGGCTAGCCAATCTCACTCACATTGGCAAATTGCTTCACTATCAGTTGTGCCACCTAAATTTGAGGGAATAAAAAATGTCCTTCAAAAATATTATAACGACAACGGAGAATGTTATTTTTGTCACTTGAAAAAAACTCTTGGTAGCCAGATTATAGAGGAAAATGAAAGTTTTATGTCTTATGTTCCGACAGATGCAAAATTTCCTTATGAGATGTATATAATTCCTAAAGAGCATATACTTAATATATCAGAGTGTGACGAAACACAAATTTTTGATTTAGGGAAAATGGTTCGAAATTGTGTTAAACGTTTGGCAGCCTTATACGAGGGGATTTCGTACAATATATGTTTTTTCAATTCTCCAAAGGCTGAATCTGACGATGATGATTTTAGAAAATATCTGCATTTCCATATTCAAATTATCCCGAGAATAGGGCATATGGCTGGGTTTGAATTTTCTACCGGCTGTTATATTAATTCTGTTTTGCCAGAAAAATCTGCTGAGATTTTAAAACAGGTATCAATAAATGATTAATAAATTAACAACAAAATTAAATTTAGAAGGTGTAAAAAAATGAAAACAAAACTTGCTGTTCTATCTGGAGGAAATTCTTTTGAAAGGGAAATTTCACTGCAATCGGCAAAAGAAGTTTTAAAATACATAAACAAAGATGTTTATGAGGTAAAGGAAATTACAGTGCCAAATGACAAAAGTATTTCTTGGATAAATGATTTAATTGGTTTTGCCCCTGATGTAGTTTTAAACTTATTACACGGTGGAGAGGGCGAAAACGGTTCTGTTTCTGGACTTTTAAACTGTCTTAATATTCCAACCGTTGGAAACTGTGTGCTTTCCGGTGCTATCTGTATGAACAAAAGTATGTGCAAGTCTGTTTTGAAAGAGAACGGCGTTCCTGTTTGTGAAGACGTCTTTATCAAAAAAACAAACGACATAGTTGATTTTGAGGAAAAAATAAAAGAACTTAGTTTTCCTGTTATCGTTAAGCCGAACAATGGTGGCGGAAGTATTGGGATTTATATATGCAACGATATTTCTGAAACAAAAGAGGCGATTAAGAACATAATTAGTGAATATGATGACGATGTTATAATTGAAAAATACATCTCTGGAAAGGAAGTTACCTGCGTTGTTGTGCAAAAACAAAATTCGCTTGAAGTTCTTCCTGTTCTTGATGTTTCAACAAATTCAAAATTTTATGACTACAATGCAAAATATGTTGATAAATCATCAAAACTAAAGTTTTCAACACTTCCGGAGTTTATGCAAGATATGATAAAAGACATTGCTAAAAAGGTCTTTGACATATTTGAGTGTAAAGGAATTTGCTGTGTTGATTTAATCGTTTCTGACGAACAAGTTTACTTTATCGAGGTAAACACAATCCCTGGTTTTACTGCTCAAAGTACTGTTACAAGAACTTTAAATGAGCTTGGTATAGGTATAGGAGATTTTATTGACGATTTAATTAAAAATGAAATTGGGTAAAAGTTAAGTTAAGCCTGTGGGGCATCGCTCCACAGGCTTTTTAGGTTACTATTGATTGTATTATAATAATGATAATGATAAGGCTTATGGTAATGCTCATAGCCTTATTTTTTTGCAAGTTATTATATATTTTATAATAAAACTATTGGTTGAGAATAATCAGTTTTTTTGAAACTTATACGCATAGAAAAAACAGTATTATTATGGAAAAATGAAAAAAACTATTGTTGAAGTTTAACGAAAATTAGTATTTTAAATTAGCTAAAATGTATATTTTATTTTTATATATGTTGTATATAAGTTAAAAATTCCAATTATTTGTTTGTTTTTTAGCCTAAAAATCGACATTTTATTTATATTTTCTGTTTTTTTGCAATAAGTTGTCTTGAAAAAATACAAGTTAAAAATTTGACAAAACTTGTTATTATAAGTTATAATGTACTCACAAGAAAAAATAAATTTAACCCTCTGTTTAAAAACAGAAGAGAGGAGAAAGACAATAATGAACTTTAAAGACGAATTTGAAAAAATTGACGCCTATTGGAGAGCTGCAAATTATTTATCAGCTGCTCAGCTTTACTTGCTTGACAACCCTCTTTTACGTGAACCTCTTACTATGGAACACATCAAAAAGAAAATCGTTGGTCACTGGGGTACTGTTCCTGGACAAAACTTTATTTATGCTCATATGAACCGTGCAATCAAAAAATTTGACCTCGATATGATTTTAATTTCTGGCCCTGGTCACGGCGGAAATTTCTTCGTTGCAAACTCATACCTTGAAGGTACTTACAGTGAAGTTTATCCAAACGTTAGCCAAGACATCGAGGGTATGAAAAAACTTTGCAAACAGTTCTCTTTCCCTGGCGGTATCTCAAGCCACGTTGCTCCTGAAACTCCTGGTTCTATCAACGAAGGTGGTGAGCTTGGTTATTCTATCGCCCACGCTTTTGGTGCTGTTTTTGATAACCCTGACTTAATCGCTACTTGTATCGTTGGTGACGGTGAAGCTGAAACAGGTCCTCTTGCAACTGCTTGGCATTCAAATAAATTCTTAAACCCTGTTACAGACGGTGCTGTTCTTCCTATTATGCACCTTAATGGATATAAAATTAGCAACCCTACTATCTTCTCTAGAATTTCTCACGATGAAATCGAAAGCTTCTTCCACGGTTGTGGTTGGGAACCTCATTTCGTTGAAGGCTCTGGCCCTATGGAAATGCACAAGAAAATGGCTGAAACTGTTGATACTTGTGTTGAAAAAATTAAAGAAATTCAGAAAAATGCTCGTGAAAACAATGATTCTACTAGACCTTTCTGGCCAATGATTGTTTTAAGAACTCCTAAAGGATGGACTGGTCCTAAAGTTGTTGACGGTCAGAACATTGAAGGTTCTTTCAGAGCTCACCAGGTTCCTATCACTATGGAAAAAGGTGAAGAACATCTTAAAATCCTTAAAGATTGGCTTTTAAGCTACAAACCAGAAGAATTATTCGACGAAAACGCTAGACTTATCCCTGAACTTAAAGAGCTTGCTCCTGTTGGGGACAGAAGAATTAGTGCTAACCCTCACGCAAACGGTGGTCTTCTTCTTCGTGACCTCCACTTACCAGACTTCAAAAAATATGCTAAAGACGTTCCTTACCCAGGTTCTGTTGAAGGTCAAGATATGATTGAACTTGGTGGATATGTTCGTGACGTATTCGCTCTTAACAAAGATTCTAGAAACTTCCGTATCTTTGGACCAGACGAAACTATGTCTAACAGACTTGGTAAAGTTTTTGAAGTTACTAACAGAGATTGGAACAACGGCGAAATTCAAGAAAATGATGAATTTGTTGCTGCTGATGGTCGTGTTATGGACTCTATGCTTAGTGAGCATATGTGTGAAGGCTGGCTTGAAGGTTACCTTTTAACTGGTCGTCACGGTTTCTTCGCTAGTTATGAAGCTTTTATCCGTATCGTTGACTCTATGGCTGCTCAGCACGCTAAATGGCTCAAAGTATGTTCTGAACTTCCTTGGAGACAGAAAATCGCTTCTCTTAACCTTATTTTAAGTTCAAACGTATGGCAACAAGACCACAATGGTTTCACTCATCAGGACCCTGGTTTCTTAGACCATATCGCTAACAAAAAAGCCGATGTAGTTCGTATCTATCTCCCACCAGATACTAACTGTTTACTTTCTTGCTTCGACCACTGTATCGCAAGTAAAAACTATGTAAACGTTCTTGTTACATCTAAACACCCTAGACCACAATGGCTTACTATGGAACAGGCTGTTAAACATTGTACTCAAGGTGTTAGTATTTGGGACTGGGCAAGTAACGACCAAGGTGGCGAACCTGACGTTGTTATCGCTTGCTGTGGTGATACTCCAACTCTTGAATCTTTAGCTGCTGTTACTATTCTTCGTGACAATATGCCAGAGTTGAAAATAAGATTTATAAACGTTGTTGACCTTATGAAACTTGAGTCTTCAACTAAACACCCTCACGGTCTTACTGACGTTGACTATGACGCATTATTTACAAAAGACAAACCTATTATCTTCGCTTTCCACGGTTATCCAACTATGATTCACGAATTAACTTACTTCCGTACTAATCGTAATCTTCACGTATTTGGTTACCAAGAAGAAGGTACTATTACAACTCCTTTTGATATGCGTGTTCAGAACGAAATCGACCGTTTCCACCTTGTTCAGGCTGTTATCAACAATCTTCCTCAGCTTGGTAACAAAGGTGCTCATCTTCTTCAGAAAATGCGTGACACTTTAGTTGCTCACAAACAACACATTGCTGAATATGGTCTTGACCTTCCAGAAATCCGCGACTGGAAATGGCATACACCAGAAGACAAATAATTGTTAATTAATGATTGTTAATTATTATTGATTTTTGTTGATTATTTTCCGTTGAATTACTCATAAATACTTTAAACTTAATATATTAACCGTATGGGGACTGCTACAAGTTGTTGTGGCAGTCCTTTTTGGGTTAATTGGGGTTTGTAGGGGTAAATTTTTTTGAGTAAAAAGATTTAAAAAACTGGTTTTGAGGTGGTTTTGGTTTTTGGGTTTATATCCGATTACATCGGAAATCTACTTATTTGCCTACGGCGTGGTACTTAGCACCGGAAAGAAGTCCGGACGGCGTAAGCCGGCTTTTGCAAAGCAAAAGTGCTG
>CABVAP010000060.1 GCA_902496345.1 uncultured Eubacteriales bacterium | reverse complement strand
TCCGATCTCGCCTGTATATGGCTGGTTTTGCTGCTGCATCTTATATGCGTGGTATCAGATTTGTTCAAATCCCAACAACTTTGCTTTCTCAAGTTGACAGTAGCGTTGGTGGTAAGGTTGGCGTTGATTTTATGGGAAACAAAAATATGGTTGGTGCTTTTTATCAGCCAGAATTTGTTTATATCAATGCTAAAGTTTTGAATACATTACCATATAATCAAGTTGCTGCCGGAATGGCTGAAGCTATAAAATATGGCTATATCGTTGATAAAGATTTTCTCGACTATTTTAGAAACAATATGCATAAAATTAAAGAGCTTTCGTCAGAGGAAATTAAACACGTTATTTATGTTTCTTGCAAAGCTAAAGCTTATGTTGTTTCAAAAGATGAAAAGGAAAGTGGACTTCGTGCTATTTTGAATTTTGGTCATACTTTTGGACATTCTGTTGAGTCACTTTCTGGATTTGAGCTTTTACACGGCGAATGTGTTTCTATCGGTATGGTTGCTGCTTTAAAACTTTCAAGTGAAAAGGGATATACGACAAAAGAAGACTTAAAACTTGCTGAAGATATTCTTACTTTCTTTGAGCTTCCTATCAGAGCAAAGGGCTATGACAGAGATAAAATTTTAAAGCAAATGTTTGCTGATAAAAAAACAACAAACAATCAGATAAATATTGTGCTTCTCAAGGAAATAGGTTCTGCATATATAGAAAAAAATGTTCCTCAAGATGAAATTTTAAATGCAATAGATTATATTGTTGAATAATTGTTTGCTACGAATTTCTTTATTACTAATAAATATTACAAGGGGAGAAAATATGTTTTACATTTTACCTATTATATCTTGTTTGATACTTGTTGGTGTTGACCAGTTTATAAAGTATTTAACAATAACTAATTTTCAGAACGGTGGAAGTGTTGAAGTAATTCAAAATTTCTTTTATTTGACTTATGTTAAAAACTCTGGTGCTGCTTGGGGTGTCCTTAGTGGTGCAAGAATATTCTTTATTGTCGCAACTGTAGTTGTTCTTATCGCAATAGCTATTTACTACGTTAAAATGCCACGCTCTAAAAATACAGGTCTTGTTAGATTTGCACTTGTACTTATCGTTTCTGGTGCTATTGGTAATTTTCTTGATAGACTTTTAAGGGACGGTGGCCACGTTGTCGATATGTTTCATTTGACTTTCTGGGGATATTACAGCTTTCCTGTTTTCAATTTTGCTGATATTTTAATTGTTACAGGTGCGATATTCTTAGGTATAGTAGTAATATTCTGCAAAAACATTGAACTTACTACAAAAAAATAATTTTAATTAAACGGGATTATTGGCAATCTTGATTTTAATATAGATTGTCAATAATCTTGGTTTTTTACAATATATTCTATAAGGCTATTTCTAAAAAAAATAAATCTGATACACGTAATTTTGTTTTAATGAAAAAAACATTAATATTAGCGAATTTTAATCCCAACTTTATTAACCTAACATAAAAATTAAACTTTTTTAATAACTTAATTTATTTTCTAATATATATTGAAAGTTGTATAAAAATATGATACAATACGCCTATATGAACTTAGATTATGACATAATAAATTACAGAAATGGGCAGAGGTATTTACTCTTTAATGTTATATCATTTGTCGAGTTTTTATCGATAAATGTAAATGTTTTGAAAGAGGATTGAAAGGAAATGTAGTTATGAAAACAAAAAAACATATACTTATAATAGATGATGTCATAACAAATCTTAAATACATTTGTGAAGTTCTTAGAGATGATTTTAATTTAGCTTTATGTAGGTCGGGTAAAGAGGCTTTATCTTATCTTAAAGAACACACGACAGACCTTGTTTTGCTTGATATAAATATGCCTGAAATGAATGGCTTTGAAATTATGAAAAAATTGCGAGAAGATAAAAGAACATTCGATATTCCAGTCATATTCCTTACTATGGACAATGACAAAGAAAAAGAAATTGAAGGGCTTGAATTGGGTGCATCTGATTTTATTGTTCGCCCTTTTGACGCTAAAGTTGTTGTTAGAAGAATTTCTCACGCTATTGAAGAGGCTGAACTTAAACGTAGGCTTGAAAATCAAATAAAAAGAAAAACAAGGCAAATAGAGGAGGCTGCTTTTAAAGCTATTAGTGTAATCGCTGACGCTGTCGACTCAAAAGGTAAATATAGTAGGGGTCATTCCGTTCGTGTTGCAAAATGTGCTGCATTAATTGCACGAAAGTTAGGTTGGAGTGAAAAAGATGTTTCTAATATGTACTATGTCGCTCTTTTGCACGATATAGGTAATATTTGTATTTCTGATGAAACTATCGGAAAACCATCAAAACTTACTGATGAAGAGTTTGAAGAAGTTAAAAAACACCCTATATTCGGAAGTGAGATCCTTAAAAATGTAAGTTCTATTGAAGGTGTTGTTGAGGGTGCTTTGTATCATCACGAAAGATTTGACGGCAGTGGATATAATTGTAGTCTTAAAGGTGATGAAATACCAATGGTTGCAAGAATTATCACAGTTGCAGATGCTTACGACGCAATGACAGGGATTAGAGTCTATAAAGAAAGACTTGATGATTCAGATGTTCAAGATGAACTTAAGAAGGGTAAAGGTTCACAGTTTGACCCTGATGTTGTTGATGCTATGCTTGCCCTTATTGATGAAGGTATTGACTTTAGTGAGGAATTTGGCATAAATGATGAACTTGATTCAAAAAATCTTGCTGATGAAAGTACTGAACTTTTAAAAACTATTTTAGATAAGTACACCGATGTTGTAAAAATTGACGCACAAAAGGATAGCCTTACTGGGGTTTGGAACAGAAGATATACGGAAAATGCCATAAACCATTATTTGAGAAACAAAGAATCTAGTGGTGCTTTGTTTATGATGGATATGGATAACTTTAAATGGATAAATGATACGTATGGTCACGTTGTCGGTGATGATATGCTTGTCTTGTTTGCTGATATTCTTAAACAAAATATTAGAGGAACAGATATTTTGTGCCGTATTGGTGGAGATGAATTTGTTATCTTCTTTAAAGGTGAGTTTACCGTGGCAGAGGTTGAAAACAAGGCGAAAGCTATTATTAGGAGTTTAGACGAAAAACTTTATATACCTGAAACAGACCATAAAGTATCAGCGTCTGTCGGTATTTCTATTGTTGATTCTGATACAACAGACTTTACATCATTATATAATAACGCTGATAAGGCACTTTATTATGTTAAACAAAATGGCAAAGGGCATTATCATTTCTTTAGTACAGAAAATTCGGGACTTGAATTTAGTACAGAAGAAAACATTGATATTGAATCAATAAAGGAATTCCTTAATGAAAAAGAATTTAAAAATGGAGTTTATCAGGTTGAATATTCTGGATTTCAAAAGATATACAGATTTTTATACAGAACTATCGCTAGAACAAAACAAGTAGTTCAATTGCTTTTATTTACTATTACAAATGAAGACGGTGGTTCTCCTATACCTAATACAGAAGAAGTCCTTGAAAAGACAGAAGAGGCTATAAGTAAATCTTTACGCCGTGGAGATGTTTCAACGAGTTACAATAGAAGTCAGTTCATTGTTATACTTGTCGATGCTGATTATGATTCGGGAATTATTGTTGCTGATAGAATTGTTAGTAATTTTTATTCTTTATATACAAAAGGTGGCGTTATCCTTCATTACGATATTCAGGAAATGCAAAAGCCTACAATTAATTTAAAACAACAGTAGAAATGGAAAAGCGACTGTAAATTTTTAATATTTGCAATCGCTTTTTTGTTTCTTTTATTTCCAATATCACCTATATTTTATTCTATTATTATAATATTCCTTTATAGTATTCGCTGTTTTTTAAACTTTGGCTGATTTCAAGGGAATTTTAATTGTTTGATAAATCAAGTTAGGAAAAAGTGGAAATTTAAAAATTATGAAATTAAACAAAAAAAGAAATCCCAACAAATATCATATTTATTGGGATTTAGATGTGTATGAAAGGATTCGAACCCTCGGCCTTCTGGTCCGTAGCCAGACGCTCTATCCAACTGAGCTACATACACATAACATATTTTTTTGTCATCACCTGACGACTTATTAAGTATACAATATATTTCAAAATATGTCAATAGTTTTTTTGAAATTTTTTTTATTTTTTTTAAAATTAGAAATTTACTAAAATATAAAAACTATTTTGCAATAAAAGAAGAGGTTAAGTTCTTTAATAAATTGAGATTTATGTTAGTTCTTCTATTTCTTTTACAAACTGTAAAGATTTTAAGGTTAAATTAAAATTTCGGTTTATAAGTTGCCTTGACAGGCTTGACAGCTCTTTAAGGGTTTGCGATTTTACTTTAAATGAAAATAGCTTATTTATGTCGGCTGAAAATATGTATTGAATTGTGTACAACAATGTTTCATTCAGCTGGATATAAAATTCATTTTTGTTTATGCAGTCTTTGCAATATGTTCCACTTAATGTTATATAGGAGTTTGGGGTTATTGGTTTATTACAATCAACACAAAAATTTATTTCTGGCTTATATCCATTGTATTCAAGTGTTTTCAACTCAAATATAGAAGATATTAGTTTATTTGGCACTAACGATTTAGAAAGAGCAACAAGAGTTTTTAGAAGCAACAACAAAACATTATTTGCAGACATATTCTCAAATAAAAGTTTGTTTGTCATTTCTAAAAAGTATGAACCATAGGCTAGGGCAGATAAATCGTTTCTCAAGTTGTAAAACGTTTCTATTGGTTCGGCTTGATTTAGATACATTCTGTTTTTTACTTCTGATATATAAAAATCGGAGTAAGAAAAAAGAGAAGTACCAGCAGTAAGCCCGTTTCTAACTCGTCTTGCACCTTTTACAGACAATGAGATTTTTCCATAGTCTTTTGCAAGTACAGTTATAAACTTATCGGCTTCACCAACAGCTGTTTCTTTTAAAACTATTCCACGTACAGTTAATAATTTTGACATCTTTTTCTTACTCCATAACAAGTACAACCTATATGATAGTTGTGTCTTTAGAATTTTGTTCTTTATTATTTAAAAAATTATTTTCTAGGGTAGTATCGTTTTTTGCTCCGAATTTTGAAAATTCTTTATATGCTAGAAATGCGTCTAAATTCCCGCTTTTTTCAAAAATGTTCCAAAATAACTCTGTCATAAATAACCCTCCCGAAAATCTATTTCGTTTTGTTTCTCTTATATTATAGTTTCCTTACGAAAAAAATATATACTGTTAAAAATATGGCAACAGCAAGTACTTAAATAAATATTTTCGGAGGGTTTTTATATATTTTAAAAATTAAAGTTTTTTTGAATCATATCCAAAGTTTTTAAGCAGAAAGTCGCTATCTCTCCAATCTTTTTTCACTTTTATCCAGATTTGAAGATTTATTGATGAACCTAAAAGTCTTTCTATATCGTGTCTTGCTTTTGAGCCTATTTGTTTTAACATAGCCCCTCTTTTTCCGATAATGATACCCTTATGCGAATCCCTTTCACAATAAATTGTTGCATCAACATCAATTATGTCTTTATCTTCTCTTTTTTTCATTCCTGTTATTTCAACAGCTATACCGTGTGGGATTTCTTCTTGTAACAAATACAACGCCTTTTCTCTTATTATTTCCGATACTATCTGTCTTTCTGGTTGGTCTGTTATCATATCAGACGGAAAATATTGTGGACCCTCTGGTAAGTATTTTTCAATACTCTTTAACAGTTCATCTGTATTTATACCTTTCATTGCTGAAATAGGTATAATTTCTTTAAAGTTATATTTTGAACGGTATGCGTCAATTACTTTTAAAACTTCCTCTTTTTCAACAGTATCGACTTTATTGATAATTAAAAATACATTTGAATTTACATTTTCAAGACGTTCAAGTATTTTTAAATCAGAATCTTTTATTTTTTCATAAGGTTCTATTAAATATAAAACAATGTCAACTTCATTTAATGTAGTTTCTGCACTTTTTACCATAAAGTTGCCAAGTTTAGATTTTGGACTGTGTAGTCCTGGTGTATCAATGAAAACAACTTGAAAATCATCTGTTGTTAAAATAGATTGTATTTTATTTCTTGTTGTTTGTGGTTTATTTGAAATAATTGCTATCTTTTCGCCGATTAAGCTATTCATTAACGTTGATTTGCCCACATTTGGGCGACCGATTAATGACACAAATCCTGAACGGAATTTTTTGTTTTTTTGATTATTCATCTTTTAACCTCACTTCATTATATTTATCTCTTATTGATTTAAAATCTTCCCACGCAGGGCGTTTTTTATTTTCATCACGCAAAAGTGCTGATGGGTGATATGTTGCTATTATATGGCAATTTTTTCTGGTATACCATATACCTCGACTTCTTGTTATTTTAAAATTTGGGTCTATTATTGCCTGTGCTGCTATTCTACCAAGGCATACTATTATTTTGGGTCTAATCAACAGAAACTGATGTCTAAGAAAATTTATACAGGCATTTTGTTCTTCTGGTTTTGGGTCACGATTATATGGTGGACGACATTTTACTATATTTGCTATGTAGACATCTGAACGCTTTAGGTCTATAGCTGAAAGCATTTTATCCAAAAGTTGTCCGGCAGGACCGACAAACGGTTCACCTTTTAAATCCTCCTGCTCGCCGGGACCTTCACCGACAAATAAAATGTCACTATTTTTATTTCCAACACCGATTACTACATTTGTTCTAGTTGTTGAAAGTCCACATTTTTGGCAATTTAAACATCTTTCTTCAAGTTCCTCCCAAGTATACATATCTTTTCACCTCTACTAATTATCTAACTTAAAACAATTAGGTAAAAAATCTGATACATTGTAACTATGTATTTTTTTATTTTTATCTTGTAATATGATTTTACCGTTTGGCATAAATTCTGACATTACCTGTAAGCATATACCACAAGGGTAGGTTAGGTCGTCTAAATCCGATACTATAGCTATTTTTTTGAAATCTCTTACACTGGAAGATACTGCCTTTGAAATAGCAGTTCTTTCTGCACAGATTGTTGCACCATAGGAAGAATTTTCTATATTACAACCTAAAAATATTTGATTATCCTCTGTAAGCAAAGCTGCACCAACTCTAAATTTGGAATATGGCGAATATGAATTTTCTTTTGCTTCTTTTGCTTTTTCTATCAACAAAAGATTTTCTTTGTTTTCATCTTCAGAGTTAAACATATTAATCACTTCCTTTTGTTTTTTCAAAACACGTAATGAACTATCTTTTAAGTCCAAGGTTATCTAATATATCTTTTTGCTTTGCAAACATAATTTTTTCTTCATCAGGCTCTATATGGTCATAGCCAAGTAGATGTAACATACTATGTGCTGTTAAAAAGCCAAGTTCTCTGTCAAGAGAGTGTCCATATTCCTCTGCCTGAGATTTTGCTTTTTCTATGCTTATTACTATGTCACCAAGTGCTATTGGTTCATCACCGTTTTGTTCCGGTTCTTCACCATTTTCAAAATCTATAAGCGGAAATGAAAGAACGTCAGTCGGTCTATCTATATCCCTGAACTTTGCATTTATCGCTTGAATATCATCATTTGTTACAATCGTTAAACTTATCTCAACGTTATCTGAAAAATTTTCATATCTTAACGTTTCTGAAATAACTTTATTTAAAAGGTCCAATTTTTCTTGGCTAAAATCATAATCGGTTTCGTTTTCAAAAAGTATGTTCATATTGTTATCCCCTTTGTTTATGCTTGTTCTTCTTTTTTGTCAGTTGGATATGCCACTCTCTCGTGATACATTCCATTTAAGACACCCATAAAAGCATTTTCTATTTTGTCTAATTCACGAATTTTAAGAGGACATTCATTAAATTGTCCGTCAATTAATTTGCCTTTTATTAATTCGTGAACAAATTTCTTGATTTCTTTTATATCAGTTTCGTTTTTACTTCTGATTGCTGCCTCTACAGTATCGGCAAGCATTACTATTGCTGCTTCTTTTGTTTGAGGCTTTCTATGTTTATAACGGAAATCAAGTTCATTTACCGTGTTTTCTGGTTTTGTTTGTTTCGCTTTGAAATAGAAAAATCCCATAATAGTATTGCCGTGATGTTGTTCAATTATATCTTTTATAACATTCGGAAGTTTATATTCAACAGCATAGTTTAATCCTTCTGAAACGTGACTTGAAATTATTTTTGCACTTTCGTAAGGGTCTAATGAGTTATGTGGATTTTCGCCACGAATATTTTCACTGAAATATTGCGGATATTTTAGTTTTCCTATATCGTGGTAATAGCTTCCCACTTTTGCTAAAATTGAATTTGCACCTATTTCAAATGCTGCTGCTTCTGCAAGATTTGCAACAATTATGCTATGATTATATGTACCCGGACACTCTAGCATTAATTTTCTTAAAAGTGTGTTATCCGGATTTATAAGCCCTAAAAGTCTATAGTATGACATAACGCCAAACATATACTCAAGACAAGGTGTTATACCTGTACACAAAATTAATGTCAATATCCCATTTGAAAAGGCAAACAAAAGATTTTTAAGAAGTTCGTTATCAATAGTCTTATTTGAGTATAACGTTACTGCTCCCATTAAAAATGTTTCTGCTATACTATTTAACAACCCAACTTTGAATATTTTGCTATGGTCCTTAAAGTAATTTGCCATAAACGCATTAATCATTCCAGCCATTGAAAAGTATATTAAAAAAGATGTGCTTAAATTAAAGGCAACGTAATATATTATACATAGGCAGAAGTTTAGGACTATTGCAAGACGATAATTTAAAAATATAGCTATCAACAATGTGAAGAGTAGAACGGGTATAAACATATATGGTATACTTGCGTCTACAAGTACTTTTGTCGCAATAGTGACTAGGGCATACACAAACAGCAAAAGTAATTTTTCATTTTTTTGTGTCCATAGTGCCTTATGAAATTTATATATGTAATAGATTGTTAAAACTATTATGAAAAATATTAAAAGTGCTTCACCTACTATAGGGATTATGTTATCGCTTAGATTATCCTTTTTTATGTATCCAGCTGAAAATAAAAGTGAATATATCTCTTCTGTTATTATCTCTCCGGAATCAACAATTTTTTGATTTTTTAAAACCATTACAGGCTCGACAGATGCTGCCTTTTCTTCTTTTGCTTTTTCTGTTGCTGTAACATCGGCAATCATATTTGGCTCAATTATACATAATATAATTGAATAGCTTATTTCAGAAATATCACTCTGTAAATTTAATGCTGAAATTTTGTCATTAATTAATAACAAAGTCTTTTCTTCGTAATCTTCTTTTATCCCTTGGTCTAATGCAAACTCTATTATTTCTTGCAAATTATTTTTTAATTCGTTTCTGGTATTTGAGTCCATATTTGCAAGTGTTAATATTTGACTTTGAGATAAATATATTTTTGATGATAACTCTGAATCACTGTCTTGCGTGCTGTTGTTGTTAATTTTAGCTAGACTTTCAACATTTTGCAATTGCGTTGATTGATTTTCAGAAACTTTGTTTTTGAGGATTTCTGCGTTAGTATCTAAATAGTCAAAAAATGAGTTAAGCTCTTTTAAAACTCTTTTTTTGACAGATTTGTCTTGCGTATATAACGTTGAAACCTCCGAAACAGCTTTATCAATATTTCTTTGCGTTGCTATTTCGTTTTTGATTTCTTCTTCTGCAATGTACTTTTGTGGGCTAACCGAGCCAACTTTAAGCTCTATTTTATCAGAAATTAAATTTTCAGAAAAAGAGCAAATCAGCGTTATTATAAATGCCATCAATACAAGAAATATATTAAAAATTACCTTTTTGGATAGCCTTAATTTTATCATAATATCCCTTCTTTTGCAAAATATAAAAGTTATCTTCCGAATTTTTTGTATTTATTGTCTTTTGCTTTGAAATCTTTATTTTTTTGTTCTTTATCTTTTTCTTTATCTTTTTTTTGCTCATAAACTTCGTAAGCGTTTATAATTTTTTGTACAAGTGGGTGACGAACAACGTCTTTATTTGTAAGTGTTACTATTTCAATATCATCAATACCTTGCAAAATTTTTGTAGACTCTATGAGTCCTGAACGTTTTCCGTTAGGCAAGTCGATTTGTGTTACATCACCTGTTATAACTGCTTTTGAGCCGAAACCTATTCTTGTTAAAAACATTTTCATCTGTTCCGGTGTTGTGTTTTGTGCCTCGTCTAAAACTATAAATGAATTGTCTAATGTTCTACCACGCATATAAGCAAGTGGGGCAACCTCTATTGCACCTTTTTCAATATTCTTTTGGAACTGGTCTGCTCCCATTATTTCATATAGTGCATCGTAAAGTGGTCTTAAATATGGGTCTACTTTTTGTTGCATATCTCCGGGAAGAAAACCAAGGTTTTCACCGGCTTCAATCGCCGGTCTTGTTAAAATAATTCTACTTACATCATTGTTTTTAAATGCAGTTATAGCCATAGCCATAGCAAGATATGTCTTTCCTGTTCCTGCCGGTCCGATGCCAAAAACAATTGTATTTTTTCTTATTTTATCGGCATAATCTTTTTGACCAAGGGTCTTTGGTTTTACCGGACGACCGGATATACTCATACAAATAAAATCATTATTCATTTCTTGAATTTCTTCAACAGTTTTTTCTTTTAATTCAGAAATGTAGTAGTTTATCTTCTGTTCGTCTATATTCTCTCCTTTATCAGCGTCTTTTACTATAGCTGATAAAACTTTTTCTGTCATCTCAACGTTATCTTTATCACCTGAAATTACAATGCTGTCATCTCTATTTACTACAGAAACTGAAAAAGCATTTTCAAGTTTTTTTATATTTTCATCGAACTTACCAAAAACTTCTGATATAAATTCGTTTTTAATTTGCATTTTATGTTGTTCCATTAATATTAGAACCCCTTTCATTTTCATTATTTTGAGAAATATCTATTTTTCTATCTTCGCATATATCCTCTAAAACTGTTACACTTACAGTAACAACAAGAGAGCTATCCGTCTTTTTGTAGTTAAATTCTTTATTAATTATATCGGTGTTAAAATCAAAATATTGAAGTATTTTTTGGTTTAGTAGCTGTTCACCTCTGGCTTTAGCTTCGTCATAAGAATGTTCTTTTTGAACATAGTTAAATTCTTTGTAGACGGTTTTCTTTAGTATGACCGGTAGTGGGTAATTTTCGGTTATTTCTAATTGGTTTAATGAATCAAAAAAATCATAATTTTTATACTGGATTTCAGGGTTGTAAATGTTTATACCTTTTCCTAAAATGTTAAGGTTATATGTATTTTGTTCATTTCCTGTATAAACTTTTTTTGCATATTTAAACGGGACTTTTGCCATAAATTTATACTTTGTTCGCCCAATTATCTTAGCTGAAGAATGGGTGTACCTCTTTATTGTTCCCGTTTCGTCTTCTTTTATTAGAAGTTCGCCGGAAACTAGTACGTCACCCTTTGAAACAACATCACCTTTTCTGACCAGAGGGGTCCCTGATATTGTTACAATGGAATCAACAATAGAATTATTTTTTGCAATTATGTCGCAATTTTCTGAATTATCCACCTTTTGAACATTGGGTAGGGTTTCCCTTAATTCAATAGTAGCTTTTGTTCCTGTAAATTCTATTGCTATCCAAGAAATATCGGGAAAGTTGTTTTTTAAAATTTTTCTCAATTCTTTCTTATCTATTGAACCTTTATATGAACCGACTGAAAAACCGTTTTGTTCGCAAAATTCCAATAGGTCTTTTGTTTTTATCCTTGAATTGCCTTTTATTTCTATAAGCCAGATAAATGACGAAAGAAGATAAACCATTATGACAAACAAAGTTATACCAATTACATACAGTTGCCTTTTTTTTAATGAGTTTACGAAAAAAGGGCGACCAAATCTGCCTTTTATTTTGATGTGGCATCTTGTTTTTTTTGTATAAGGCTTGAGTTTTTTGAAGTTCTTAACAGAAACTTTCATTTCGGCCCCTCTTTTAGTTTCCCTTAAATCCCATATATGAATTTCTTTTTTTGAAACTAAGTTTAAAAATCTTTCTATCGAAAAACCTGTCACCTCTATAATAACATAACCACGCAAATAATTCCATAGTGTTGACAACATATTTTTTATCACCTACAAAAAATAATATAATAAATGTTTGATTAATCGGCTTTTTATTTTTTTATATAAAATTAATATCGCAAAACTATCTAAACAAACTCTAAATTTGAAATTTTTCCATCTATAACGATTAAATTTTTTGTAAGCTCTTTTAAGGACAAATTTATGCCATCTATTGTTATAACACCGTCAGTTGTTGAAATCCTTATCCTTTTTTGGCTGTACTCGACAATATTTTTGTAATTTTCTATTGACATATTTGTTCTTCCTGTGAACGTTATCAAAGGAAGATTTAACATTATTTCTTCTGGGAGTTCTAATGCTGATGTTAAATTGATTTTTAATTTATTTACAGCTGATTTTCGATTTATTTTCATTCAAATATCTCCCCTTTTTAAGAATAATATATGATTTTTAAAATTTATTTATACAGTTTATATTTTCAAATTTTAAAATGTATGCTATAATGTAAAGAAATATCAGAAGAATTTTGGAATAATTAATCTTAAATTCTTTGAAATAATTAAATTTTGGAGGAATTTTATATGTCAAATTTTTTTTATGACAAGGACATTGAACTTGAAGTTATCGAAGAGGGCAAGAACTACCGAAAAGTAAAGGCACACAACGGAAAAATTATGTTTGTTGAAGTTATATTTGAAAACGGAGGTGCCGGAGCTGCACATACTCACGTTCACGAACAAGCTAGCTATTGTACTGAAGGAAAGTTTGAATATACTGTCGGTGATGAAACAAAAATAATTGAGGCAGGGGATACAGTTTATGTTCCGTCTAACGTGCTTCATAGCTGTAGAGTACTTTCTGACAGAGGTGTTTTAATTGACGTTTTCACACCTCAAAGAGAAGATTTCCTTAAATAAAAAGGGGCTGATTTTATGGATTATGTTATTGACAGATTTGAGGATAGTGTTGCTGTCTGTCAAAATCTTGATGATGAAAAAATGCAAAATATTGATATTTCTCTGATTGACGGGAATGTTAATGAGGGTGATATTATAACATTTGAAAACGGCAGATATTACTTGAATAAATCAAAAACAGATGAAAGAAAAAAAACTATAAAGAAAAAATTTGATTCCCTTTGGGGTTAGAGCAAGCTGTCGAAAAGTCGACAGCCTTGCAAAAAATCATTGATTTTTTGCAAATCAAACTGTATGAAGAAACAGCTGTTTCTTCGCACAAGGCTTTTAAGCCCTTGAAACAGCTGTTTTCCTC